>JANYCH010000207.1 GCA_025360395.1 Cytophagales bacterium
TAGATATTTAGAAGCAAAAGATGTTCCTTTAGTAGCACCAGGTGTATTAAACCTTTTGGGTAAAAGTGGCTGTCCAGATAATATCATGATTAATGATGAGACATCAGTAATCCCAAACTGATCAGCTAACTCATAAGCCAATATTGCAATATATAATTCGCTTATATTGAAATACCATTTCCCCTTATATTCCCAATTACCAGGTTCAAAGGATCAAAATTTTTCTGATATAAATAATTTTTTAGTTGCGAATTAAATTCTACAGATTCACAAAAGCTTACTTCCCTTAAATAATTTATCAAAATTCAACTATTTAAGTAATTTCTTGATTAAAGATCAATTAAGCTTTTAATGATTATAAATTCAAGTTATGGAAATGAGTCTAAATACTAAGTTCTCAATACTTCATACTAAGTAAGCATCCCCCCATCAACCTGTAAAACCTGCCCTGTGATATAAGTGGAGTTATCAGATCCCAGGAATACTGCACAGTTTGCTACATCTTCAGCTTTACCAGCTCGTTTTAATGGAATAGCATCTGTCCATCCTTTCACAACCTCTGCATTCAGGATCCCCGTCATTTCAGTTTCAATAAAACCTGGGGCAATGGCATTCGAACGGATATTTCTTGAACCTAACTCTAAAGCTACAGATTTTGTAAACCCTATTATGCCAGCTTTAGAGGCTGAATAATTTGCCTGGCCTGCATTTCCACGTAAACCCACAACGGAAGTGATGTTGATGATTGAGCCTGATTTGTTTTTCATGAACACTTTTAAACAAGCTTTGGTTAAATTGAATACAGATTTCAGGTTAGTATTAATTACCTCATCCCATGCTTGTTCGCTCATACGCATTAGTAAACCATCACGGGTAATACCAGCGTTATTTACTAAAATATCAATCGTACCAAAGTCTGCTGTTACCTGATTGGCAAAGTTTTCGGCCTCGGCATGGTTAGATGCATCCGAACGATATCCTTTAACTTTAGTACCAAATGCCTGTAATTCAGCCTCCAAAGCCTGTGCTTTTTCTACGCTTGAAAGATATGTAAATGCAACATTAGCACCTTGTTTAGCAAATTCGGTAGCAATGGCACGTCCTATTCCTTTAGAAGCACCTGTGACGATCGCTGTTTTTCCTTGAAGAAGTTTCATTTGAATAGTATTGAGTACTTAGTATTTAGTGTTAAGATAAGAGGTTGCGAAGATAATAAATAGGTAATAGCTTTTAGGTAATGGGTAATAGCCTTTGCAATTGGTTTTGAGATTTTAAGCTATAACCTTTTACCCATTACCCATCAGCCATTATAAAATTCCCTTCGTACTTGGTATTGAATTGCTTTCCCCTCTTTTCACCGCCATCTTTATCGCCTTTGCCCAAGCCTTAAATATTGCTTCAATTTTGTGGTGTTCATTTTCGCCATCGGCTTTAATGTTAAGATTACAGCGGGCAGTGTCTGAAAAAGATTTAAAGAAATGATAAAACATCTCAGTTGGCACATCTCCTACTTTTTCTCTTTTAAACTCAGCTTCCCAAACCAGCCAGTTTCTTCCGGAGAAATCTATGGCCACCTGTGCCAATACATCATCCATAGGAAGTAAAAAACCATATCTTTCAACTCCTCTTTTATCTCCAAGTGCTTTATTGAATGCTTCTCCTAATGCCAAAGCTGTATCTTCAATGGTATGGTGCTCATCAATATGCAAATCCCCATCAACTTTTATAGTGATATCACAGCCGGAGTGGCGGGCAAGCTGGTCTAACATATGGTCAAAAAAACCAAGGCCCGTTTGCATATCATAAGTACCGGTTCCATCTAAATTTAAACGGATGTAGATTTTTGTTTCCTTCGTATCTCTCTGGATTTCGGCTATGCGTTCCGGGTATCTTAAAAATTGATAAATTTCATTCCAACTGTCGGTAATAAGATTTGCTTTGGCATCAGGAATGTTCTTATTAAGTAAAATGGACTGGCAACCTAAATTTGATGCAAGTTTTACATCTGTAATCCTGTCTCCTATTACAAATGAGTTTTCAAGATCATAATCTCCATTCAAATATTCCTGAAGCAGTCCTAAACCCGGTTTTCTGGTTGGCAGATTTTCATGCTCAAAAGACTTATCTATATGTACCTTCGAAAAGGTAATTCCTTCTCCTTGCAACAAATGCATCATTTTATTATGTGCAGGCCAAAAAGTTTCTTCCGGAAATGAAGAAGTGCCCAATCCATCCTGATTGGTGACCATCACAAACTCATAATTGAGTTCCTTTGCAATTTTGTGGAGGTTAGTAATAGCACCAGGTATAAATTCCAGTTTTTCAAGAGAATCAATTTGAAAATCCGGCAATGGTTCGACTATAATAGTTCCGTCACGATCTATAAAAAGTACTTTTTTCTTTGATGACATGTTTTGTGGACAAGAATAATGGGCAAATGTAAGAATAGTTGACGGTTGGCGGTGGACTGTAATGGGGAGATTTTTGAATTTCCCTTCTTTATGTCTTATTTATTCTTCCTACTTAAACCTTTAAAAGTTTAACTTTGTGATATAAGGCAGCCTAATTAATAATGATTTTAAAGGTGCCTTATTTGAGGCTGTAACGTTCAACTGAATTGTTAAAACTATGAAAATTGCCATATCAAGTGATCATGCTGGTGTTCAATATAAAAAAGCGCTGGTTGAGTTTATTCAGGGATTAGGTTTAAAAATAGAAGACCTTGGCCCTTACACAGAAGATTCTGTAGACTATCCTGACTTTGCCCACAAACTAGCCGAGAAGGTTCTGAATAAAGAGGCAGATTTAGGAATAGTACTTTGCGGTACAGGAAATGGTGTTGCCATGGCTGCAAACAAACACCAGGGAATACGTGCAGGACTTTGTTGGAACAAGGAAATAGCTGCTTTAATACGTCAGCACAATGATGCCAATATACTGGCTATACCAGCGCGATTTGTTTCTGTTGAAGAAGCTAAAGAAATTGTTAAAGCATATTTAGAAACTCCTTTTGAAGGAGGAAGACACCAGAGAAGAATAGATAAAATTGCCTGTATGTAGTACTTAGCTATTGAGTATTTAGACTGCTGCATACTTTAACGGCAAATTATGAACTATTTTATAAGGCGATCTATCGTTTCGTTGATTTCCTTTTCAGAGCGCAGTCCGATCATCCTTAATTCCAGTTTTCCATCTTTATACCAGATAAGGGTTGGCAATTCTTCAATTCCAATTTGCCTTGCTATAGCTTCATTGCTATCTACATCTATCATCACTACTTTGACATCATTTGGACGTTGGTGTCCAATTTTTTCTAATATCGGACTCAATTTCCTACAAGGCCCACACCAGGTGGCAGAAAAGTCTACCAAAACAAGTTTGTGAGAGTTTGTTAATTTATTATATTCTTCGCTGTTTATACCAGCAGGAGGAAGGACGCTGCTTTTGCCTTCTACTTTTTTACCCGCTTCTTCCCATTTGATGATCCCTCCTTCAAGTTCGTAAACATTTTTAAAACCAAGTTTATTTATTTTTTCAACTGCCGATTGGCTTCTTCCTCCTCTTTCGCAATAAACATACACAGGCTTTGATTTATCAAACTGACCAAAACCAGAACTAAAACCTGAGGAATAAAAATCTATATTCCTGGCATTGGCAATGTGACCTTCAGAATATTCAGCCGGGGTGCGCACATCTACAATTATGCCTGGCTGATCTTTTATAGATAGTTCAAATTTTGCAGGGTCCAATACATTTTGGCTACCAGCAGTTGAACATGACGCTACTGATAAAATAACGGCAAAAAGGAATATTGTGATTCTCATTTACAGTAAAGGCAAAAAACAACCGAAAGGTTCCAGCTCAATTATTGAAAGTAATCCTTTCTAAAGATTCGTAAGTAAGAGGTTTAACAATAATGCCTGAGATCCAATTGAATTTTCTAAGTTTTTGCAATTCCATGTTATCAAAGCCTGAAGAAAGCAAAATGACCTTGCATTTTTCTTTAATATGAGAAGATAAGCTTTCAAATTCTTCTAAAAAATCAAAACCAGTCATAGTAGGCATATAAATATCCAGAAAAATAACATCAGGTAAGCTTAGGTTGCTTTTTAAAAAATCCAACGCTTTGGCCGCTTCATCAAATACACTGACATTGCTTGTTATCGCATTAAACTCCAATACTTTACAATTTATAAAGTTGTCTACCCTACTATCATCAACCAGCATTACAGAACCCAATTCTAAAGTGGACATAACTACATGTTTAATGTTTTGGAATATAAATTTAAACATTTTAATTAACCTGACTTATGTATTATCCAGATATCAAAACATTTTTTTGGTTTAGAAAGGTTGGATTGATTATGTAACTTTGTCGCTTCTTTTTTATAAAGTGGAAGAAAAAATACTAATACTCGATTTTGGTTCCCAATATACCCAGCTAATTGCAAGGAGAGTAAGGGAACTTGATACATACTGCGAAATTCATCCTTTCAGCAAAGTCCTTGACCTGATTGATGACAGTGTTATTGGAATTATTTTGTCTGGTAGCCCTTGTTCGGTCCGTGACCCAAAATCGCCGGATGTTGATTTGTCAAAAGTCAGAGGGAAAATTCCAATCCTGGGTGTTTGTTATGGTGCCCAGCTGATGGCGAAACAAAATGGCGGAGAAGTGCGTGCCTCAACAACCAGGGAATATGGAAGGGCAAAACTTGTATCAAACCATTCAGCCGATTTATTGGCAGGTATTTCATCTGGCAGCCAGGTTTGGATGTCACATGCTGATACAATAGTTTCAGTTCCTTCAAATTTTGAAATTGTTGCTAGTACAGAAACAGTTAATGTAGCGGCTTTTAAGGTAAAAGGTGAACAAACATTTGGAATTCAGTTTCATCCAGAAGTAACACATAGTTTAGAAGGAAAACTGATTGTGAGGAATTTTGTGGTCGATATTTGTGGTTCGAAACAAAGTTGGACAGCAAAGGCATTTATTCAGGAAACAATTGAAGGTTTAAAAACAAAGCTTGGTAATGATAAGGTTGTGATGGCCTTGTCAGGAGGTGTTGACAGTACTGTAGCAGCTATGTTGGTACACAATGCAATCGGTAAAAACTTGTATTGCATATTTGTTGACAACGGAGTTTTAAGACTGAACGAATATGAGACAGTGTTGGAGAATTATAAACATATGGGGCTCAACATTAAAGGGGTAAATTCAAAAGACAAATTTTACTCAGCACTTAAAGGAAAGACAGACCCGGAAGAAAAGCGCAAAGCCATCGGTAAAACTTTTATTGATGTTTTTGATGAAGAATCAAAAATACTTACTGAAATAAAATGGCTTGGACAAGGAACCATTTATCCGGATGTAATTGAGTCCGTATCTGTTAACGGTCCTTCGGTAATGATTAAATCTCACCACAATGTAGGAGGGTTGCCCGAGAAAATGCACCTCAAGATTGTGGAGCCTTTAAGAAGTCTGTTCAAAGATGAAGTAAGGGATGTGGGTAGAGAATTGGGCATTGATCCTAATCTCTTACAACGTCATCCATTTCCTGGTCCGGGTTTGGCTATCAGGATTTTAGGTGAGATAACTCCAGAAAAAGTGGATGTCCTTCAGAAAGTGGATGATATTTTTATTACTTCTTTAAAAGAAAGCGGTTTGTATGACAAAGTCTGGCAGGCTGGTTCTATACTACTTCCGGTTCAATCTGTGGGGGTTATGGGCGACGAAAGGACTTACGAAAATGCAGTGGCTTTAAGGGCTGTAACAAGTGTTGATGGAATGACAGCAGACTGGGCACATTTGCCTTATGAATTCCTTGCAAAAGTTTCAAACGACATAATTAATAAAGTGAAAGGAGTGAACAGGGTCGTTTATGACATAAGTTCAAAACCGCCTGCCACTATTGAGTGGGAATAAGTTTATTACAGTTAACAGATGTATTAGGTCCTTTAAAGAATTTTTTTAAATAAACTCTGTATTAATTTATAGTTAAATCATAATACATTAGTAATCAATAAAATACATATTAATTCATTAAACAATTTGTGGGTTATTTATATTTTCCTATACATGCGTAAAGGTTTTCAATTAAAGGATATTACCAGTACAATTTAGTAAATTTGCATATTAAAATGTGGTTTTATACTTGGGCTAAAATCATAATCAATATGTTTAAAATCACAAACCAAATTCGGCATAATTGCCAGACTTTTACCCGCTCATTCTTTGTTTCACTTTTGCTCCTTGGGTCAGCTGCATTTGCACAAAACCAAATGCGAACCTGGACACTGCCTCCAAACAGACTAAATTTTGCTCCCACGGCAGGAACTGCTGGATTACCACTGGCAAGTGCTGTTGCATATAAAGTTGCTAACGGAGCTTATGATGCAAATGGTAACCTTTTATTTTATATAAAGGATATAACAGTTTACAAGGCAGATGGAACACCGATGGCAACACTCGCCTTTACCACTATTGGGAGCTGTTCTTATAACATTCCGTTAAAAGAAATTGCTATTGCCCCAGTACCAAATACCTGTAACCAATTTTATGTTTTCTGGCTAGGTAGCGGAGGGGTTTGTAATTCCACCGTTTATTTGAGACAGGCAACAGTAGATTTGAGCACGAACACACTCACAAATCAAATTCAGCAAGGAAGTGGTATGAATGTAAGCGCGGGTTTGGCCATAAGCAAGGTTTTTCCCGACGGAAACCGCAAACTGTTTGTAGTAGACCGTGCTAAAATTGTTACATATACCATAGGTGCATCTGTTGCACCATTTAAAACAAGTACTTTTTTATCAACATTAAGTTCAAATATTTCTGAAGTTGAGTTAAAACATAATAACACTGAATTATCCTGGGGCACAGATTCCCAGTTTGCATATAATATAGAGACATATTAACGGGCATAAATCCTATTCAAACGCTAATTGGAAATTCAGTTCCGGGAAACCCGTTTATTAATGGTATTGAATACGGGGCCGATGGTTCAACATATTATAATTTTTCTTCCACCATAAATGCAAACAACGGTATCTGGAAAAGACCAAGTGCCGGTGGTAACGCAGTCCAAATTATCGCTACCGGTGCCACCGGATCTACCTCTTACAATAAGAGCCAGTTGGAATTGGGCTATGATGGCCTATTGTATGCTGTGAACAATTCTAACCAAATGGTAGCGATCAATACTACAACAAATACTGCTGCTGTAGTAAACACCGGAATCTCTGTACAAAGTAACGTGAATGCCGGGGGGGCTTTTTATAGTTTACCTGATCAGATAGATGGTGAAAATTACAGTAATTTTAGGGGTGTTCCGCCTTTAAATTACCCAACACCCGTTTTAAGGAGCAGCGGAACTATAGTTAATCCTTCAGGAGGTAACTACACAGTAAGCAACTGCAATACCTTAACAATTGAAACAACCACCGGAAATTATTTTAATTATACACTGAACATTTATGCTTCAAATAGCAGTGGGGCAGTAGGTACACAACTCTATACTTCGGGAACAATAGCTGCTGCCTATCCAAATTCTCAGGATGTTTCCATTCTTGGTTCCACCAACATCCGTAATACCCCAGGTTATTATCTTGTAAGGTTAACATTTGGCCATGCCTGTGATAATCCGCAATATAAAGACATGCTGGTTTTATCACAAAACCAGTTCAGCTACAGTTCTCTTGGGGTTAATAATACTTCAGCTGTTACTTTGGCAAATGGCAACTATAAGGTTTACAATTGTATTGCTTTAACATTGGCCCCTGTCACAGCAAATCAAACCCAATATAAACTGAGCCTTCAAAGTGCTACTTCTACCGGTCAGGTTATTACAGGTGCAGGTACATTATCTCTTGTTCCGCCAACCTTTACCTCAGGGACATATCCAACAACTGCTGACCTGAGAACCTGGCCAGGTACCTCAAACTTTATACAAAGCATGAGTACTGGCTATATATTGGCTACCCTTGAAATAAAAGACAACTGCAATGCTTCTGTTATTAAAACAGCCTTGTTATGGGTAAATTCTTTGGGGGTGGGTGCAGCAGATTATCTGTTTAACTATGGAGATGGCACTACAGTAGACCCTGATTTAACAAGCCTAACAGCACCAGGCCTGGTTGGCCAGCTTGCTTTAGGAGTAAATGCTAAATCTTCTACAGGCTATTTGGATTCATACACTATGAAAATAGAGAAAATGAACCAAGGCACAGGTGCAGTTATTTCAACTGTTTGCAATTATCCTGCCGGAACTGCTATAGTAGGGAATTCCGGAACAAATATTCCTTCCATAGGCTTGAATAGCTATACCTTTAATAAATGCGGTCAGGTTTCGGCATATTTTACACAACCGGCCAACCAAAACCAGGTATACAGATTGACTTTTGTTGTAAATAACGCCTGTGGTGCCAGTGCGCCAAAAGTTGGCTTTTTCCAGAACGCTGATCCCAATTCAAGATTAGAATATGATGAGCCTACAACCGCGGAAGAAAACCTGTGGAGCAATGGGCATGCTGTATTTCCTAATCCAAGTACGGGCATGACCATGTTGGAATATGTGCTGGAAAACCCCGCAAATGTTAGCTTAACAATAACAGATGCACAGGGAAATAATGTTGCTACTATGCTAAATAATAAGGAGACATCTGCCGGATCTTATAAACAAATAATAAACCTGACAAATAATCCGGACGGAGTGTATTATTACAGGCTAACTACAAATAAAGCGATTGTAGGAAAAATTATTAAAACATCGAAATAGCTTTCAATACTAAACAATCCCAGGCAGGCGTTATAAAAACGCCTGCCTTTTTTGCTTTTATATCAATGATAAAAAATATAGTTTTATTGCTTTTGGTTTTAATCACGGGCTATTGTGCTACCGCACAGGAGAACCTTATCTTAAACCCAAGCTTTGAAGACATGAACTGGTGCTGGGCTCCTTCTAGTGGAGGATTGCTTTGGAACAAAAAACTATGCACCACATACCCTTATGCGAGTAATGTAAGGGATTTCAGTCCTACACTATCAGAGTACTCTAACAATACATGGAGTATGGCATGCGATTCTTCTTTTGTTAGTATTTCCATGTTTGATAAAGTACAAAATTTATGGGCAGGATGTAATTTTTTGGGCAAAATAAGTATTTATTTAAATTATGGCTCTTATTTATTCAAGTCAAAAGATAAAAATGCGAATTTAAAAATGTATTTGGTTGAATCTATTTATGCTAATAATCACGGAACCAGAACTTTTATGCAGGGAAAGATCAAAACTCCATTAAGAAAAGATTGCAGGTATAATTTTAAATGTTACCTGAGAGCTGATACATTTATAAATAAACCCAGTCCTGAAGGTCCTAAAATTTATAGTACCAATTCATTTGGTATAGCTTTTCTGAACACACCGGTATATTATAAAAATTACAAAGAATTAATTTTAAACCACCAGCCAGACATTGAAAATCCTTCTTCAAGATGGTTAAACGATTCTATAGACTATTTGCCAGTTGTAGGAGAGTATATTGCAAAAGGCGGTGAACAATACTTACTATTGGGTAATTTTAAAAGTTTAGACCAAACCCCATACAAACCTGAGCTTATTAAAAACATCTCGTCTGAATTTCCGGAATACTGGCCGTTACAATTGGAATATTTTTTGGATGATCTAAGTTTGACCGCAGTAGTGCCTGAAAGCTTAAAACTTGATTTAGGGAACGACACCCTCACATGTGGCAAGGACCAGCCATTAAAATTGGAAGCCCAAAGTGGTTTTGCAAGCTACAAGTGGAATACAGGCGATACCGGCCGCACACTTTATATCTCAAAACCAGGAACTTATATAGTCAAAGCTGACTTTGGCTGTGGGATAATAAACGATACCGTAGTAGTAAAACCATTTAACAGAAAAAAAAATCAATTGCAGGTGGGTGAGACCTTATTTAAATGCCCTGATGAAATTGTTTCACTTAAAGCTTCTATGGGTTATTTAAATTACAGCTGGAGCAATGGAGAAAAATCTTCAGTTCTAAATACAAAAGAAGCAGGGACTTATGAAGTAAGTGCCCTAAGTATGGAGGGGTGTAATGTTAAAGATACTGTTGAAATTAAAAACATTAAAAATATACTTCCTGTAAACCTCGGGCAGGATACTACAATTTGTTTATCAAAAGAAATTTCGTTCAATTTAAACATAGATAATGAAAGTGTTTTATGGAGCAACGGCAGTCAGGATAAGAACATTTCAATCAGCAATCCAGGCTCTTATTCAGTAAAAGTATATAATAAATGTTTCCAGGTTTCTGATACCATTTTTATTAAAACGAAAGATTGCTCGTCCGTATTTATACCAAATGTATTTACCCCTAATGGCGATGGGGTTAATGATAGTTTTAATATTGTTACACCTGACCAAAGATCTATGGGAATTAAAATATATTCCAGATGGGGAAATTTGATTTTTAGTGATGACAAATATTCAGGCGCCTGGCTAGCCGAAAACCTTTCTGATGGTATTTACTTCTATATAATATCTGACACTGAATACAAAAAAGAATACAAAGGCCAAATACAGATTATTAGGTAATTTCAGTTTTAGCAATATTATAATTGCCTAAAACAAGGTAAGGGAGTGAACCGGGTAGTTTATGATATCAGCTCCAAGCCACCTGCTACTATTTAGTGGGAGTAAGATTATTTAGCGTCCGGTATTTCTTCTTTGTTTTCCTTTTTGAAAAAAGAGGTAAAATCGTCAATGATATAAGAAACAAACAGGTTATTGTTTAAGTCAACATTGTTCCCTGGTAATTGCCCATAACCATTATTTAGCCTGAAAGCTACCTGATTTAAGTAACCGATTTCAAACCTCATTTCTTGATGAAATTTGTATCCGTAAACCAAATAAAACCTGCTTTGATCGAATATATTGGCATTATCTACATATTTGCCAAATTTGAACATTAACTCTTCTGAGGTCATAATATAATGGGTACCTTTTTCTATTTTCTTGCTATTCAAAGGAATAACTGCCCTCAATAAAACTCTTAGGCGGGTATGCCTTCCTTGATCTGCGAAGTCATAACTCGAGGCTGGACCAGTAGGGTCTGGCAGGTTTGTGTCTTCAGTTCTTTTCCCAAAGTATCTGAATTCCAATCTGTAACGTTGATGAATTTGTAACCTGCCAAATGTTTTATAGAACGTTACCTGAGGGCTCCATCTGAATTCGGGAGTATAATAGGTTTTTCCATTCACAGGAAATGTGTACGATCCAAACCAGGTAAGTGGAGAGAGTGAAAAACGGATATGTTCATTAGGCTGATAATGAATAAATGGCCTTATCGCATACTGATAAGGGTTTTTAAAAACCCCCTCTTTATCGGGTCCCACTTTATCACCCATTTTATAACCGTGCTCCGGATCAGCTTGCCGTCTGTATTCCAAATCTAAATGATAAGTCCATTTTGGGCATATTTTACCGATGATAACACCCTGGAACCAAAACATCTTATTGTCTACATTATCACGTTTGGAACTAGTATTTTGGGCATTAACCGGATTATTTCCAAGTAGAACAAAAACGATAGAACTAATAACTTTAAAATAAAATTTCATTTCAGGGTAGATACAAAACTGCAAATATAGTTTAACTAATATCATACCTGCAATGGCACTACTTCTTTCAGGCAATACACCTAAAAACTCTCCTTGCAGGATCCTGGTTTAATATTTTAACCATGGAACTATAAAGAATTGGAAGATTCTTTCTAAAATCTTCAGGTTTTTCAAAAAAATACTCCACACAAACTGCAAAAAACTCTTCAGAATTCTCAGAAGCATATTTTCTTAAGAATGTTTGGCTTCCTTCTCCAACTGCCTTAAAAATTGGGATCGCATTCCTGTCCCATTCCCGCCAATGTTTCGGGTCTATAAACTGGTGTTCTCCGTCATGACTTGTTCGGTCTTCTATTCTTAAGGCATGTGCCATTTCATGAATTCCCAGGTTAAGCGCGTCAGATGGAAATGCATAGCCTTCCAGAAAATGTTTCCAGGATAGAACCATAAAACCTCGGTTTGTTGCTTCACCGCGGTGTGCCTTTTTTGTAAATGGATTTATATATTCTCCGGGATAAAGCATTATATGTTTGAACCTTGGAAAATATAAGGGTTTCAAACCAAATGTTAGTTGCACCATTGCAGCGCCTATCAAAACCTTTTGGAGTTCGCTTACTTCTGCAATAGTTCCTTTTGGGGTAAACTTTCTCCCACAAATAAACAAAGCTGTTCTTTTCTCAAATTCTGTTCTGTAAGTAGAAGAAAGCTGTTGATAATAGGGATGATATTTTGAGAGATAAGACTTTTGTTCTTCGGACAACCTGGCTTTTTTAAAAATGATGTTAAACTCGTCTTTAATAAAAGGAAGCATATCGGCTAAGGCGGAGCGGAGAAAAAAACCGCCTGCTATAACCAAAAACAACAGAATAAAAATACCGGTCATAAATAAGGAAAAGGTTAAAAATTAATTGACTGAAATTAATAAAAGGTCTTTGAATAATAACTTCTATAAGAGTTGATCCCTGAATATTAAAAATCAAAGGTCTAAACATTGTATTCAGCATCAATGTTAAATATCTTTGAGCTGGAATATCAGATTAACCAACAAATGGGTTTATTATTAAAATTTTCATTAATCCTTAGTTTACTATTGGGACCAAACTTGTCTCAAATAAGTAAAAAAGAATTTTATGAGCATTTTTCGGTTTCTGATGAAAAAACAATAAACCTGGCATTAGACCTGGTAAATAATTCAGCCTTAAAGGAGCGTTTTGCCTATTCAGGTGCGCTGCTCATGCGAAAAGCTGGAATAGTAGGTTCACCTAAAGAAAAACTTGATTTATTTAAACAGGGAAGGAGAAAATTAGAAACTGAAATAGAAAAGGAAAAGGATAATGCCGAATACAGGTTTTTAAGGCTTATGATCCAGGAAAATGCTCCATCTATTTTAGGATATAAAAACGATATTAAGGAAGATAAAGGATTCTTAATTTCACATTATAAGTCTTTAGACCCAGCGGTTAAAACTGCTATTCTTAACTACTGCCAAAATTCTCATATTTTAACAAAAGAGGATTTTCAAAATTAACCAATGTCTGCAAAACAAGTACTCATCATCTATTATTCACAAACAGGCCAGTTGGCTGAAATTGTTGATGAATTTTCAAAACCTTTTAATACTGATGGGATCAATTTAGAGATCGTCAGGATAAATCCTGTACATAATTTTGATTTTCCCTGGACCTCAGAAAAATTTTTTGAAGCTATGCCAGAAAGTGTACTTTACGTACCAGTAGAACTTGAAGACTTCTCGTTTAAACAAGACAAATATGATTTAGTGGTATTCGCCTACCAACCCTGGTTCCTTTCAATGAGCATTCCGGCAAATTCTTTGCTTTCTCACCCGAAATTTCAAAAAATACTGAATGGAACTCCTGTCATTACTTTGATAGGTGCCCGAAACATGTGGATAAATGCCCAGGAAAAATTAAAGGAAAAACTAAAAGTTTTAAAAGCGAATTTGGTAGGCAACGTTGTATTAATAGACCGCCATCAGAATAATATAAGTGCATTCACAATTTTACATTGGATGCTGGGAGGAAAGAAGGATCGGTATTTAGGATTTTTTCCACTGCCTGGAATTTCAGCAAAAGATATTGCAGCCACAAGTTCATTTGGGGGTTTGGTATTGCCTTATCTGGAAAGTGGAAGCTGGGCCGGATTACAGGAAACCTTTATCAAGGCCGGTGCTATAGAAGTTAAAGATGATCTTATGTTTATTGAACACAGGGGCGGCAGGCTTTTTTCTATCTGGGCCAATCTGGCTTATAAAAAGAAGAATAGAAGCACCATTCTGGTATTATATAAATATTATTTACTAATAGCCCTATTTATTGTGGCACCTTTGGTCCTAATAGTAAACAACCTGCTTTTCAAGCATTTTTTCAGAAAACAGGTAAACAGAAAAAAACAGCATTACTTAAGCATTAATTAAACACATAAATGTCTTTGAAATCAGTATATATTATACAGACAGCCCGATACTTTCCCAATTCGCCGGTAATGAACGAGGATATGGAGAAATATTTAGGGTATATTAACGGACAGGCTTCTAAAATGAAAGGAATTGTTCTCCGGAACAATGGAATAAAAAAAAGATATTATGCCCTGAACAAAGAGGGAAAAGCCACCCATACCAATGCCCAAATGACTTCTCTGGCCATAAAGGAATTGGCAAAAAACGCTGATATAAGCTTAAAAGATATTGAGTTAATAGCGTGTGGTACATCATCTCCTGACCAAATGATGCCTTCACATGGCGTAATGGTACATGGCTGGCTGCCAGATTCCGCTGCTTCAGAAGTGATAACTCCTTCAGGTAACTGTTGCGCAAGTGTGCATGCCCTCAAATATGCTTACCTGGCTATTAAAAGCGGTGAAGTAAATGCTGCTATTTGTACCGGCTCGGAAAGGTTTTCTAGTATTCTCAGGTCCGATCATTATGAGGATGAGATAGAAAAACTGGCCCAAATGGAAGCCAATCCAAGGCTGGCATTTGAGAAAGATTTCCTAAGGTGGATGCTATCTGACGGTGCTTGCGCTTTACTTCTTGCTGACGCCCCTGGTAAATCCGGCTTAAGTTTAAAGATAGAATGGTTAGAAGGTGCTTCATATGCCCACATGGTGGAAACCTGTATGTATATGGGTGGAGAAAAAGATGAAAACGGGAACCTGAAAAGTTTTATGGAATATGACCAGCAGGAGTTACTGGATCAATCCATTTTCACCATAAAGCAAGATGTGAGATTGCTGGATGCCAATATTGTACCTTACGGATATAAAAAGCTTCGTACAGTTTTGGCAAAGAAAGGGCTTAACGTTAATGATTTCGACTATTTCCTGCCGCACTTATCAAGTGAATATTTCAGAGGGAAAATTGCTGATATTTTGAAGGAAAATGACATGGAAATCCCTCAGGAAAAATGGTTTACCAACCTTTCCTATACTGGCAATGTAGGTGCAGCTTCTCCTTTCCTGATGATTGATGAAATGATGACTACCGGTTTACTTAAAAAAGGCGATAAATTGCTTTTGATGGTTCCAGAAAGTGCCCGGTTCTCTTATGTCTATGGTTCCTTCACTGTTGTTTAAGCATTTTACTAAACTCAAATGAAAAAAGCAGAATTGCCTCAGGACCCCGGCAGCCTGAATAAGTACACTAAGGAGGTTTGCTATGTGGTTGATGAAACAGGAAATTACACAACAGGATTAAGTAGTGGCTGGGACATTAAAATTTCTGCTTTGGATGTCACCTGGAGTGATATTGATAATAAAACATCAGATGCTATGCAGAAAGTAAAATCGGGAGAAGTAAGCCCGCTTTTTTATTATATGCAGCTTCGCGTGATGGACCTTGAAATTATGGCGGCCTACACTGGTTTCTGGCAATGGCAGATCAAAAGGCACTTTAAACCATCAGTATTCAAAAACCTCTCTGATAAAAAACTTCAAAAATATGCCAGTCTTTTTGAAATAAGCTTAGAAGAGCTTAAATCTTTTAACCAATGAAAATAGACTTTAAGCATGTTCAATCCGCTCATTGCGAAAATGGAGTTACTACTAATTTATTAAGGCACAACGGTTTAGTTCAAATGACCGAACCGCTTGCTTTTGGAATAGGCTCTGGTATATTTTATATTTATATCCCCTTCCTCAAAATCAATGGCGGACCGGCTATTGCTTTCAGATCCATGCCGGGTAAGATTTTTAAACAAACCTGTAATTCACTTGGAATTGACATTATAAGGAAAACTTTCAGTTCAAAAGAGAAAGCCGGCCAGTTTCTGGATGACTGCCTTAAAGCCGATCAGCCTGCCGGTTGTCAGGTAGGTGTTTACTATCTTCCTTACTTTCCAAAAGAATACAGATTTCATTTTAATGCTCACAACCTTGTTGTGTTTGGAAAAGAAGATGGGAAATATTTGATAAGCGATCCTGTGATGGAAACTCCCACAGATTTAACTGAATATGAGCTGGAAAGGGTAAGGTTTGCCAAAGGGCCTCTGGCACCAAAAGGTCAGATCTATTTTCCTAAAGAGAAAAAAACAGTTTCGGCCGAGCAGCTCAAAATAGCGATCCAAAAAGGAATTAAAGGCAGCGTTCGCGACATGCTTTACATCCCCGGAAACATTGCAGGTGTAAAAGGCATAAAATATACCGGCCAAAAAATTAAAAAATGGAGAGATAAGCTGGGCGTACACAAAGCAGGCCTTTATCTGGCCCAGCTTGTTCGCATGCAGGAAGAAATCGGAACTGGCGGAGGAGGTTTCAGGTTTATTTACGGTGCATTTTTACAACAGGCTCATCAATATGTTTTGAATGACGAACTTTTAGAAATTTCTCAAAAATTTACAACTTCCGGCGATATGTGGAGAAATGCCGCCATCCAGGCAGCAGCCATTTACAGGGGCAGAGCAACTGAACAGGCAGATTTTAACAATATGGGCGACCGTCTTTTCGAAATAAGTGAATTAGAGAAAGCTGCTTTTAAAGATTTATCTAAAATTAAGTGGCAGTAACACCTGCCATACATATCGAAAACCTTCATTTCCATTACGAAAAAGAAGCAGCAACTTTTTTAAAAGGCCTTTCACTTACAGTTTCCGAAAACGACAGGTTTGGTTTATTCGGACCAAATGGCGCAGGAAAATCCACCCTGATGAACCTGATGACCGGAATTTTAAAAGCGGACCAGGGAAGCATCAGGTTATTTGGTACCGACTTACAACAGGCCCATAAAAAGGCTGTGAAAAAAGTATTCGGATTTGTTCCTCAGGATTTCTCGTTTTACAATGAACTAAGTCCTGTAGAAAACCTTGAATTTTTTGGTGCCTGGTATGGACTCTCAAGAAAGCAAACCAAGCAGGTAACCGATGAATTGCTGGAAGTGATGAACCTTACAACTGTAAGGAATAAGTCAGTCGGACAATTTTCTGGCGGGATGAAGCGAAGAATTAACCTTGCAATTGGGGTAATGCACAAACCACGGATCCTTTTTCTAGACGAACCGACTGTAGGAGTTGACGTACAAACACGGCATGCAATTATAGATTTTTTGCTTGAGTTGAACAGGAATGGCATGACGCTGGTATACACCTCCCACCAGTTAAGTGAAGCAGAAAGTTTATGCGAAAACATCGCTCTCATGGACAACGGGAAGATTATTGCCCAAAACAAACTGAGTGTTTTATGTGAAGAATATAAAGAAGATGGCCTTGAAGGCTTGTTTTTACATTTAACCGGTAAGGCATACCGCGATATGTGATGTATAAACTCTACATCACCATATTGAAAGACTTAAGGATCCTTATGCGGGACAAGGTAGGACTCTCCCTAATGTTTGTAATGCCGATTTTGCTGGTTTTAGTTATGACCTCTATTCAAAACAGCACTTTTGAATTGGTTAATAACAAGAAATTGTCAATCGTAGTTTGCAACCGTGATACTGCGCTAACCGGAAAGCAATTTGTACAGGCAATAGACAATATGGGCATGTTCAAGGTTGAGTCTTTAGACAAGGGCAGTTCGAACGAGGAAATAAAGTCAAGAATGGAAAGTTCTGAAACCTTGATTGCATTGATAATCCCATCAGATTTTTCCGTAAGAATTAAATCAAAAGCTTTAAAAATTGCCCAAAAGTCAATTGATGGACCTTCATCTAATTCTGAAACAGAGAAAAAACATGGCGATCTCTCTTCTTTAGCATTGTTCTACAATCCTGTTCTGGATGAGAATTTCAGAAGATCAGTGCAGGGAGCAATACAAAGTACACTTCAATTAATTGAAGGCCGGGAAACAATCCAGACTTTATATACAGGTATTTTATCCAAACCTATGCCTTCAGACCTGGAATCAGATATTATTTCACCTTCATTGGATATTTCCCTGATTCCTGTTTCCAGAGATGGCAGCGGAAAAACACCAAATGCCACACAACACAACGTACCTGCCTGGACATTGTTTGCGATGTTCTTTATTGTTATTTCACTTGGCAGCAGCATTGTCCGGGAAAAACAAAGTGGTAGTTTTATACGGTTAAAAACATTGCCTACAACCTATTTCGTTGCCATTATTTCAAAACAGCTGACTTATTTGATGGTGACAATGTTTCAGGTTTTTGTGATTTTTTCCTTGGGAATCTGGTTTTTTCCTTACCTGAATCTTCCGGTTTTATCCCTCCCTTCAGATCTCCTTGGTCTGG
>JANYCH010000212.1 GCA_025360395.1 Cytophagales bacterium
ACAGACCAACATATTACACTTGCCTGGGGACGTGATTTTGCTGACGTAAGCCCAATGAAAGGAGTGGTTTTCTGCACAGGAAAACAGGCTTTACAGGTAGAGGTGGATGTGAGGAGAGTTGGTTTATAGCGGGTTGAAACGATGCAGGCAGCTATAGTTGTTTACCTAGCTTCTCACTTCAATCTCTTCTACTTCAGTATTTGATATTTCCGTTCCTATGAATCTCTTCTGAAAAACCAGGATCAGCAGTACACCTACAAAAATGCTGGAATCAGCAATATTGTAAATTGGCCAAAGGGAATAATACTGACCTCCCAAAATGGGAACCCAAGTCGGTAACAATCCTTCCCAAATGTCAAGGTAAAACATGTCAATTACTTGTCCGTTGAACCAGGGAGTTGGAGCATTATAAGGAGCATTACCAAGATAAACGCCATAAAATACGCTGTCTATCACATTCCCAACTGCCCCGCCAAGTATCAGTGCCATACAAATAAGAAATCCTTTGTGGCCGTTTCGGGTTATTAACTGTTGCAGGTACCATGCTATTCCTACTATGGCCATCAGGCGGAACATGGTAAGAACAATTTTACCGTAATTAGAACCTAGCTCAACCCCAAAAGCCATTCCTGGGTTTAGTGTATAATGCAGTTTGAATATGTCACCGAAAACGTGAATTTCGCCCATCATACCCATATCCATGTTATAATGGACAAGCAATTTTATTGTTTGGTCCAAAACAATAACAGCAAAACTTATCAAATAAAACTTAATGTAATTCATAGCCTATCAGACAGCAAATTAAGGCATTTTTCAAAGTATTTCACTTAGTAAATTAATAAAATGCTTCCATTCTGCTTCTTCATTATACAATGGACAAAAGGAGAACCTCATAATGCCTGGTTCCCTCCAATCGACTAAAATATTTTGCTCTTTTAATTTCGATATCAGGCTTTTATCCTCATTTAAAACCTGGGTGGAAATCATGTTCCCTCTTTGGTTCTCAGGTGTCAGGATCCGGATCTTGTTAGATGATTTTAGTTTGTTAAAAGCATACAAAGTCATTTCTTTAGATTTTTCCAAAAGTCTTTCAATATCCTCTGAAAGGAAAATATCTAAAGATGCCCTCAGTGCAGCCAGGCTCAAAACATTGGCATTGCTGTGCAGCCAGGCATCGGCATTGTTTACCGGGTCGAACGTTAAACCTGTTTGGAACCTTGTTTCTTCATTGTGCCCCCACCAGCCTCCTAATATGGTTGTGAGTTGTGGGTTTTGACTTTTGAGTTGGGGATTTAGACTTTTGGGAAAGTTTTTTTCGTGGACGAAATAGCCTCCTGTTGAACCAGGACCTGCATTGAGATATTTATAGGAGCACCATACCGCAAAATCTACACCCCAATTATGCAATTGCATGGAGATATTTCCTATTGCATGGGCAAGATCCAGCCCGACTTTTATTTTATACTTTTCAGCACATTTCGTAATTTTTTCAATATCTAAAACCTGTCCGCTTAGGAAATTAACGCCTGATAGCCATATCAGCTCTAATTCTTCCCGGTGAGTTTCTATTTGTTGTAGAATATACTCGGTGCTAAAACAGTATTTTTCATTGTGTTTCAGGTAAACAATGGCCGAATCCGGATGATAGCCATGAAACTGGACCTGAGTTTGCACAGCAAAATTGTCTGATGAAAAACTTATATCCTCAGTCAGGATCTTGAATTTATCTTTAGTTGGTTTATAAAACGTGGCAAAGAGGTTATGAATGTTGGAACTGAGAGAACTGTTGGCATTTACTTCCGCTTCTTTAGCACCACAGAGTTTCGCCAATCCTTTTTTTGCCGTATGATGGTAGCTAAACCATGGTTTCGGCTCTTCAAAATGGCCCTCTACTCCTGAATTCGCCCATTTATTAAGTTCGGATACAATCAACTCCTGAGTTTTAAATGGTTGTAATCCTAAGGAGTGCCCACAAAAATAATGTATGGGATTATTGTTGTTTGATGGTTTTAGAAACATAATGCCAATGTAAGCTTCCAGTAGATTTAGTACAAACTCACGTACTCAATAAACGTAAATTGTTTTAGAAGACAGCGTATGAAATTCAATTACATGAAAAACCAGTTCCTGTTTTTATTGCTTCTTATTCCGGGTACGTTGTTTTGTCAACCAGTAAACCAGACTGGTTTCGAGAATTTTACTGATGAAGCTGTTTTTAATAAGGCGGCTCTTAAATCAGAAGGATTTAATGTTCCATGGCTGGATGGTTTTGATAAGGACAGGGCAAAAGTCGACAGCGATTATTCTCACTCTGGAAATAATTCTTTACGTGTAAGCTTCCCTAAAGGTGGTTTTGGCTCTTTGGAAACCGGCGTTCAGGCGCCTTTGAAAGTGAAACCTCAAAACCAGTATTATGCTTCTTACTGGTTAAGGTTCAGTGACAATTTTAGTTTCGGATCTATAAGTGAGGAAGGAAAATTACCTGGACTGGCAGGTGGTGACAATTGCAACGCCTGTGTTAAATGCAACGGCAACAATGGTTTCAGTGCCAGGTTAATGTGGAAAAAGGATGGTAAAGCATATCTTAACCTTCATGAAATGCATAAAAATAATATTTGTGGGGAAGATTATCCATTGAAAACCACAAATGGAAAGCATGTTTACTTCCAAAAGGGAAAATGGCATAATGTGATAGAAAGGGTTAAAGTGAACAGCGGCGTTAATTATGATGGCGAGGTTGAAATATGGATTGATGGAAAACCTGCCGTTTCTATTGCAGGAATAAAATTTGTTTCAAATGGCACAAAAGTAGATAACCTGTATTTTTCTACTTTCCATGGTGGAACATCTGCTGCCTGGTCACCGGAAAATGATTGCAATATTTGGTTTGATGATATAACCATTACTACAAATTACGCAGACATATTTGCACCCTTATCTGTAATTCCTTCACAGGCAAATGATTCTCTGATAATTGGGCCAAGACCTATTATGGCAAACAGTTACATCTCAATTATGTGCCGCAAAGATCAAAATGTGAAAACTATAGAGTTGCTGGATACTGCTAGTAAGACTATTTCTAAGGGTGACATCAATGCTAAATCCCAGTTTTTTATTCCAAATACAACAAGGGGAATTTATTTCCTCAAGATCTACAGTGGTATGGATGTGACTGTTAGAAAAATTTACATTGAATAGATTTCATGTAAGATTGTTCCATTTAAATCCAGAAAAAATCCACTTAATAAAATTTGATTCCCCACCCGGCAAAACTATTTTCTTCTTCCGGTTTTTCAAATCCGTTTACATACGTTACCCTGTCTATTGAAATCCCGGATTTAGAAAGTTCTGGTTGAATCGCAGATTTCATTTTTTCAAAAGCTGATTGACCGTCAGAAGGAGGATTATTGCTCAAGCCAGAGGGAAATAAAACAAATTCTGCTTTCCATTCTGGATGGGAAAGAAATATTTTTGATAATCTTCTGCATTCCAGGGAAGTCCCGGCCAGGGTCTGATAAGTAGTACTGTCAAACAATTGTTTATTTCCATAATAAAGTTGACCCTTCTGTAAGGTTTCCAAGATAATTTCAGGATTATCTTTTTGGGTCCTGCTTAAATTTAAGGCGTCGTAGGTAGTTGACCAATAGAACTTTTCATTGCCAGATACTACAGCCACATCATAGACTTTTCCTGTTGGTAATACAGCTGAAATCTTCCCATCTTTTTCTATTTTGGTTATAGAAATTGGGGCTCCGGTTTTGTTGTCTGAAACCTGAATAAAGCCTAACGGGCCTGCATTCGGACTTACATTAATTTTAGATGAGATCACAATAACTTTATCTGGATGGAAATTTTCAGGCAGTTTGGCTCTGAATAAAGTTAAATATCCATCGACTTTTGTGGAGTAGAGAATGGCTTCTGCCTGGGAAGGAATATCAGCATAAACCTCATCTGCAGGAGTATTTAGAAATTCCATGTTTACAGGTTCAGACCAGTTTTCACCCAGCTTTTTCATCTGGTAAATGTCATAACCACCTTTTCCACCGGGTTTATTGGAACTGAATGTTAATGAATTACCGTCTTTGCTTATTCGAGGATACAAAAGGTGGCTGTTCATTGGAATTTGCACCGGCGCTTGCCAGAAATCCTGCCCTTTTCCTTCTGACATAAAAAGTTTGCAATCCTGACAACCAGAATTTGCCATCGTGGCGCAGCGTAAAAAGTACAGGGTTTTACCGTCGGCTGAAAGGGATGGATAGCCATCTGATCCTATGCTGTTAACTGGCTTTCCAAGATTTTGAGCTGTAGACCATACCCCTCCTTTTTTCTCAGTAACCCAAATATCAAAGCCACCAACGCCGCCGGCCTTTCTGCTTGTAAAATAAATTTTGTTTCCATCTGCACTGATGCAATGTGCACCATATTGATTGAGCGTGCCTGATTTGTTTACGGCTGTAACATCTTCGCCACTGCCCCAGTTATCTAAACCTTTTGAATTGGTAATTTTCATGTCAACCGCATTTCCTTCGGTTACATAATAATCTGAACTGTAAATCATGGTTAAACCGTTGGCGGTTAACGATGGTGCATAATTATTGTAATTAGGCACATTTATTTGCCTGGGCAATTTCAGCCTTACAGGTTGTGCAATTATGGTAGTGGCAATTGCAAGCAGTAGAATTATGGATAAAAAATAATGCTTCATAAGATGATTTAGTTTATAAATCTAACTATTCTTTAGGAATTACTTTGATTATCCATCCTTTATCAGGAGGATTTATTGGAATTTCAAATGGTTCTTTGCCATCGAACTTATGGATGTATTTCTCCCAATGCATATCTTTAAAAACTTTGACAGGAATAATTCTATCCTTAAAAAAGTAAATTGCAGCAAAGCCAATTAAGAGAAAATATTGCCAGTATTTTTTAGTTTCAATAAAATGCAAGGCGGCCCAAAACAAGGTAATAGTGGGAATATAAAAATATCTGTCAGTAGAAACCGGATCAAGCATACCTGGGTTTTTACGGAATCCATAAATGGTGGAAAGGAACATGAGCAAACCAGCAGAGATAAAAACAAAAGGGATAGATTGTTTATTTTTTATCAAACTTCTGAATGTCAAAATTTCTAAGATCAACATCCCAATGAATAAAGAAAATCCCAGCACGATGCTGAGGTTGGTTTTAAGAAAGACAATATCAGTGTTGACAGTTAAGACAGCGAATTGCTGGTAAAACAACTCAAAGGCTGACCTGCTCATTTCCATTAGACCTGGTTGTCCTGAGCTTCGCTCCATGGGAAAGAAAAGTATTAAGGCCAACTGAAGGCAGGCAGTAAATGTGTAAGCAATGAATGGAAGTTTCAAATGGCTGGTTTTCATCAGCTCATCTTTCAGGAAATAAAACCGAATCAAAACTATTGGAAAAAATATCGTTGCAAATGGCCCGGATAACCCTACAATGAGAATAATACAGGCATCAAGTACTGACCAGAATTTTGAATTTTTAAAATAGCACAAGGGCATTAGCAAAATGAAAGCCAGCGACCATTGCTGGTTTGTGATGTTCATAAACACCTCGTTGTACACAGGAAGCATTGTCATGGACAATATCATCAGCAGAGATGTTGCTTTATTTTCAGGACCGCGAAACCAAATGTAGACTATGGTTAACAGAAATGCAGTCAACGACATGATGTTGTAAAACAAGGGTAATTGTCCTATTGGAACAAGGTAATGACCTATGATGCTTATTGTTCTGGGAAAAACATGCAGGTACTCAGCATATGGGATAAAGATGCTCAAAAAACCTACTCTGTAACTATCCAAAAAAAAGACTTCACCGTCCTCCATCCAAAACTGTGCATTGAACAAAGCATCCGGCCTGCGGTGGTGCAGCATTAAAGCACTGATAACCAATGCCATTAACAGCCAATGTATTTTGCCCTGTTTCAAATTATTCCAGGTTAAAGCTTTGGTTTTAAAAACTTCCATTAAGAGATTAGATCAATTTTTTATATCCAAAGGAATAATAAGTTTAAAGCTTACATTCCGACCCATGTTATAAACTCCAGTCCTACCGGTTACATTGTTAACATCAGTGTATTTCAATCTGCTCATATTGCTCTGGTAAGCAACATCTGAGAGATTGGAAGCAAAAAGATAGAATGAGAAAAGTGTCCTGGTTTTTGAGCAAACATCAAACCCAGCGCCAGCATTGAGAAGAAGATAATATGGTGTAACAGTTTCATTTCCAAATTTATGGAACACTTTATCTTGTTTGAAATAGTAATCAAATCCTCCTTTTAGATAAAAGTTTTTAACAATACTACCTGTATTACCCAAGCTGATTGTTAATTGTGATATAAGTTTATAAGGTGGTGTGTAAGGCAAATATTTAGATGAATCCGGCTGGTTCTTCTGAATTGCATTTACAAAAGAGAAACTGTTTTCCCATCTTATCCATTTTATGCTTTTTGGATGGATATTTAAGACAAACTCACCTCCTGATAAAACGACATTTCCTGAAACATATTTAAATGCAGGACTTGGCCCAATACCAGAGAAATGATCTTCCCTGATTGAATCACCACTACTTTGACTTGATAACTTTTCAGGAAAAATATAATTCTCGATCATATTCTGGAAGACACTTACTTCTGCAGTAAAGTTTTTTGTGCTTGTACCTAAGGTAGCATCTAATTGTGTGCTTATTTCAGGTTTCAAATTTGGATCGCCAATTTCATAAAATACCGTCCCGTCATGAACCCCATCAGATCCACTTTCGGCAATATTCGGTGCACGGAATCCCCTGGACACATTGGCTTTTGCATAAAGAAATCTGGTAATTTCATAAGTTCCCCCTAAGCTTCCAACCATACCTGTAAAGCTGGAATTATAAGCAGTAAATCTGTGAATAGCATCAGTTCGGTCATTATTAAGCTTATTTCCTGATGAGTCAAGGTACAAATTATCTCCTTGCAAAGTCCTTGACTGATACCTTAAACCTCCGCAAAGGGCCAGCTTGTTAAAAGTCTTCTTAGCTAAGGCAAAAGCACCAAAATCAAACAATTTATATTCAGGCACAAGGAATACCGTGCCTCTGTTGTCAGAAGACTGTTTCATTCCGTTTATACCAACCGAAACCTCCAACATATTTATTTCCGGCAGAATGTATTGGAGGTTATAATTAATGGTATTAAGGTAAAAGGAATTATTATAAACATTGCCAATTGTAGCATCATTTGCTTCCTGCCTGTAGTTTTTTTGCAAACCAAGGGTAAGTTTAAGTTTTCCCTGACCGATAGAAAAACTATTGTCCCATACTACTTTATGATGCCTAACCCTTTGATGAATTATCTGATCGTATTTATATTTTCTAAGCTCATCGTCTGTTAGGTTAACAGTGCTGTCTTCACCTTCGGAACTTACCACGTGCCTGTTAAAAGCACCTGTTGCACTATCCCTTCCACCTTCAATAATTCCCAGACGCATATCAAATGAACTTAAAATCACTCTAGAGTAACCCCATTTTCTATTGATTCCAAGGCTGCCTTTAAAATTATCCTGCGCAAAACCAGAATTAAAAACATAACCATCATATTTATTCTGATATGCATGGGCATTGATGTTCGTATATCGTGCATCCCAGGTTATTCCCTTGTTATTGCCGGCAAGGTTTGTTGAAACTGCTTCCATGCCATTGTTTGTCTGATAATTAGTACTTATGGTACCTTTTATTTTACCTTCAGGTAATGTTGGTGCAGAAAGCATGTTTATAACCCCAGCCATGGCATCAGATCCGTAACTAAGGCTTGCTGGCCCTTTAAGTACCTCAACCCGGTCGACAGTGTATGGATCTATTTCAATCCCAAATTCATCTCCCCACTGCTGCCCTTCCTGTCTTACACCGTCATTCATTACCACAACCCGATTATAACCTAATCCTCTCACTACAGGTTTGGATATTGCAGGCCCCTGTGTTATTTGAGTGACACCAGGTATTCTTGACATTGCATCAATAACATTTGTGGAAGAACTTTGAAGGATTTCCTTTTGAGAAAGTGTGCTCACCGGAATAGGATTGGTTTGTTGTTCCGTTGCAGAAGACACTCCCGTAACTACCACTTCATTAAGTGTGCTACCAAAATCTTTAAGGTAAAAAGTAACTTCGTTCAAATCTTTAGTATTTACTTCAGCTGTTTGAGATGAATAACCTAAATAACTGACTTGTAACAAGTAACCACCTTTAGAAACATGTGGAATAATAAAAATTCCATTTTCATCTGTAAAAGAACCTAATCTAAGTTCAGCAATGTAAACGGAGGCGCCAATTAATGCGCTAGAATCTGTAGCACATAATACTTTTCCTCTTATTTCGGAGGATGATTGGCCAAAAAGGGCAATAGAAAACAGTATTCCAATAACGGAAACATAAAAGTTTTTCATATATTATTTTAATTATTTTAACAATAGTTTAGAATCGGAACCATTAGATTCAAAAATGTGCATGCTGTTGAAAAGAACCTATACTAATTCCGGTGGCAAGAGTATGGATTCAAAAAAGGATAAGGGGCGTTTTTCGGGATAAAAAAATTGGATTTGCGAGTTAATGGCACGTTGTTCAACTATTTTAAATTCCTCCGGAGTCAAATACTCTTCCTGGAGCCACTTCTTTGAGAACTTTTTTGAAGTCCCCTCCTGATCATCTTCTTCATGATCTTCCAGTATATTCAAAGTAATTGTTTCCCACTCATCAGACACACAGGTTATGGTTATTATTCCAGCATTAACTTCTGTTTTTATTATATCATGTCTGATATTTTTCCAGGTAAATTCGTTTTCTTCAAGCCATTCAAGATTTTGGTATTCCGTAAGAGTCAGGATTAATTGTTTTGGGTTTTCTTCACTTTTGGATATCAGCAAATAAGATTTACAGCTAATCTCATGTA
Source organism: Cytophagales bacterium (assembly GCA_025360395.1). Lineage (GTDB taxonomy): Bacteria > Bacteroidota > Bacteroidia > Cytophagales > UBA9547 > UBA9547. Next base: position 8,951 of record JANYCH010000212.1, read on the forward strand.
TCATGGTGGATAAAAAATCCCCCCCAAATAACAGTTTTAATAAAACCGGAAAAATGGTAAGACCAATGCCGAATAATTTAATTGCCTTAAACAATATAAAATTCTATTATTAAAAATTAACTTCCTCAAAAATAATGATCTTAATCATAAATATCCTGTTAGGTCCCGGCTTTTCACAAAATTAAATACTTTCATTTCATGCATTTAGAAATATCACCATGCCCTAAGTGCTTTGTTTTGATGATTAGATCAAGTTTCATGATGAGGATGGGGAATTCAAATCCAGAAAAACACTTAGATTAGTATTTGGATATGATAATAGAACGAAATTTTTATTTTCTGTTGTAATCAGGCAAAAGTGCTTGTGTAAAAGCATTACTTTTATGGAACTTTTGTTAAAAGGTTTATTAAAACATGGTCTGGCTTTAAACATGACGATGATGAATAAATTACCAGCAAATTAATAACAACAGATAGGGTTTAGAATCTAAAAATAAATTCTAATAATTTATAAATAGATACAAATTCAAATGTATAAAATCTTACATATCATTTGAAGTAGCATAAAAACTTTACAGCTAGTATCATTTAAGAATTTTATAAAAACAATATGATGAATTACTAAATTCTAATTCAAATACATCTCCTTTTTTCTTTATTAAATACTTTTCCCTCAATGAACTAACAACCTTATAATTGGTAGTATTCAGAGAACTCCTCTCTGTAAAAAGTCTCAGGGCCCTTGGTTTGTCAAAAAATATAACAGCATCTATAGGAGTATTATTCCTTATGTAGGTGTAAACTTCTTTTATTTCAGGAGATAATGCTTCATTATTACAAACCTCTGGTCTGTAAAATATATCTTTTAAAGAGAAAATTATAAAGAAAAATGAAAGAAAGAAAAATACTTGTGTTTTCCGTAGGTCGAAAAGACTTAATACCTTGCTTAATCCAAGAACAAAAAAAATAAAATATATTGGAACTAAAAGGAAGATATACCTTAAGTCCCTGAAAGGTAAGATAATATGAACCAATAAAAATGTAAAGAAAAGGAAGGTTAAAGAAATATGTGATCTCAAATGCAATGAAAAGCCTATCACTGCAAACAACATCAATATACAACCAATAATATTCCCAAAACCGAACTGATTGGCAAATGCACTGGCATAAAAAATCAAATTTCCAATAGAATAAGAAAGCGTAACCTTATCTAAAATTAATTTAAAAACCTCGCCTGAACTCCCGCTATAAGCCTGATTGATTTTATAAGAAACTACTAAAAACAAGAAAATAATTAATACTTTTTGAGCCCATTTAATTAAATAAGATCTGTCCTTTCTTAATATATTGTTTTCTATCAGCTTGTGAATTATAAAAGTAGGAAATAACAATATGCCCATATCCCTTGTAACTGTTGCAGAGGCCATTGCAAGGCCTGCTAGAAAATAGTTTTGGTAGCCTTCATCTTTATTAAGCATTATGTTAAGAGATATATAAAAGAAAAGCATAAAAGGAAGGTCTGATAATATATTGTTTGAGAATAATATTAAAGCAGGATTTATGGCTATGAATGTCAAATGCACCTTTCTTATAAAAGGATCTCTAAAAAAAAATTTGAAAGCAAAATAAATTACCGGTAATGATAAAATGAAAATAAAGGCCGTGAAGGCCTTCAATATTATAAAATCGAACCCAAAAATGGACAAAACTGGAGAAAGTAAAATTGGAAAGCCTACAGGATAAAAATAAGGTCCAATAATACCATCTGAATAGTTAGTCAGGAATTTATTCTGACTAAGTAAACTTTTTGAACAGCCTGACAGCAGGCATTGGGCCTGTTGCAGGTACAAGGCAAAATCATCTCCCCAGTCA
>JANYCH010000233.1 GCA_025360395.1 Cytophagales bacterium
CGTACAAGTACTTCAATTTCAAATTCATATTTACGGGTTATAAACTTCTTCTTTTGTAAAGGGATCAGAGGATATAGCCTATAACCGGATTGCGTGTCAGGCGCATTAACTCCCGTAATTATTTTGAACCAAAAGTTTGAAAATTTATGTCCGAAGCTGCTTTTTCCAGGGATGCTGCTTTGATCCATATTGCGTGAGCCGATAAAAATGGTATTCTTTTCTCGGTTTAAAGCTTCCAGGAACTTTGGTAAATCATGGGCCATGTGCTGTCCATCAGAATCAATGGTAATTGCATAATGATATCCATTGCTTAGTGCAAAACGAAAGCCTGTTTGAAGTGCCACACCTTTACCGGCATTTTTTTTATGCCTGGCGAGTTTTAATTCAGGGAACTTAGAAAGTATATCTTCTGTGTTGTCTGTGCTGCCATCATTTACTACCACGATGTCGTTGGTATAGGCAAAAACATCTTTAATAACCTGCTCTAATTTTGTAGAATTATTATAAGTAGGAATTAGTACACAACATTTAAGGTGTGTGAATTCAGTTTTAAATGAACCTGGATCTTGAAAAACTTCAGTCATTGACAGAATAAAATACAGCTATTTTAAAACAAATGTTATCACCAAATGCTAGCTGATGATCGACTCTGAAAAGATTTTTTTCAGTATTTTTTATTTTGAGGCTACTTTTTAAAAGGGGAGTAGTTTCCGGATTTACCATGGCCATAAATTTTATCTGAACGGCCTTGACAAAAGTCATTTTTCTGTTCATGTATTTTTCTGTCAGGTGATGGGTCAATTGGACCATACAAGCGCCAGGCAAGATCGGAATTTGTGGGAAATGGCCTTTAAATAGAGGATGTGAAGGATCAATTTTTATTTCAGCCTCTGCGCCTTCTTCTTCTTTATTCCAACTCTCAATTTTATAAAACAAACTCTCCATTATTGAAAAAAAACATTTAAAAAAGGCATTTTAAGCCTTTTACTCTTTTGCCAAAGTTAAATCAATCTTCAATTTGAAGTGGTGATGTTTAAGATTTATATTTTCAGGAATCCCATTTTGATAGTTACTCAGTATTGCGCTAACATTTCTTGAGCCATTAGGGCTTATGGTAATAAGCTCTTTTAATTGATTCTCCACGTTGAAAATATAAAACACACTTGTTTTATTATAAGGAGCCCTTATAACAGTTTGATTAGGTTCCTTTAGAATACTGTTTGGTAAATAGGATTTATGTGCCCCGAATGTGAGTAGTTTAAGGTCGTCGGCTATAGTTTTAAGAACAATTGGTTTGTCTATTTGTTTGGCCCGCTCATGCACTATAAAAGTATCAGGCAAAAGGTCCATATCAAATAATTTTAATGCTCCCTGCGCCAAGAAGGTCGTTTTGTAAAGTTTTTCTGATATTTTTTTAACAAACAGAATGCCTTTTATTTCTTTCCCATAAATGACAGCTTTAGTATAAAATTTAAAGCTGCTATCAGAATAACCCTTTTTCCAGTAAACATTGATTGTTAAACTGTCATAAACAGGTGTTTCAGGTTTTTGAGATGTGGTAGGACTCTTGGTTTTACATCCTATAAAAACCAGGAAAAGGAAAAGACTAACGGACCACAAAAACTTCATCTCCAATTTTAGAATTAATTTCTGTTTGGTCGAATTTCATTTTAGTAATATCTCCTGATTTTTCATTCATTTCAAGTTTTACAACATTAAGGCTTTCTTTGTTCAGATAAATGTTTATTGCCGAAAAATTGCCTTTTGTTACATCCGAAGGAAGCAATTCAAGTAGATAGGTCTCCTTATTTTCAAAATATTTAATTGTAAAATCTTTAGAACTATCAAAGTCTCCTTTCATACTTCCCAAAAGAATATCATTTAAATTAGAAAAGGTCTTATCGGCCCCAATATTGATTTTGGTCAGCTTTTTGCCATCTTTAATAAAGAGCTTGTCGCCATTTATCACAATTATGTAGGAGAAAGGAGTGGTGTAGTCGATCCGGATTTTTTTTCCTTCTTTGATTTGCATTGTCCCTTTGCTTACAGACTTCTCTTTCATAAAGCTTAAATGCTTTTCCTGAACGAAGTTGCTTTTGATGGTTTTAGTTAATTGGTGCTTTTCCTTTAATAATTTTTTCAGTCCCACCACATCCTTTACCGGAATAAATCCAGGAATTTGACCAGAAAGAGAAACAGGATTTAAAGCTGAGATTAGAATTAAGACATTAATGATCAAAAACTTATTAACCAATTTATTCATATCCCTGAATATTTAGAATGTTATCAATTCTTTCGCATTTAAAGCCACGATCATGGACCACTGTTAAGAACTGATTTAAAATTTGGCTTGATGATGGGAGGTTATCATGAAATAAAATTACATCGCCTGGTTTTAAATTTTTGGTTACTCTTTTCAGAATTCCATTCCGGTTGTTAGAAACAGTATCAAGAGAGCGTTTGTTCCAGCCTACACATGTCAGGCCCAGCATTTTAACAGCTTTTCCAATTTTAGGATTTGTTACGCCAAATGGTGGACGGAAAAACAAAGGCTTATGTTTAATGACTCTATTTATTGCCTCAGATGCTTTTAATATATCTGAATTTATTTTTTGGATGCCTAATACAGGAAACATGTTACTATGTGAAAAGGTATGATTTCCTATTAAATGACCTTCAGCATGGATTTTCCTGATGATGTCAGGATATTTTTCTGCTTCAGAGCCGATACAAAAAAATGTTGCTTTCACTTTCCATCTATCAAGCACCTCTAAAACGTCCAGAGTATTTGGTGAAGGTCCGTCATCGAAAGTTATGGCAATACAATTTTTATTATTTGGGACGGAATTAAGGCTTTTTAAAAAGAAATTTAACTGAATGAAAAAGCTTCCGCACAGGATTAATATTACATAAAATACACAAAACATCAGGAAGAAAAATATACCAGCTTTTAACAAAACAAGACAAATAACCGCAAGAGCTGATATGAGGTTAACTGTCCTGAAATTAAACATTTTGTAAAAGAAAAAAGGAATGGGAAATACCTTTAAACTGGTTATAGATCAGAACAGTCTGAGCTTTAGAATGCTTCTTTTTCAAATACATCCTTTCATCTAAAGTTTGACCAAGCAGGAATTTACATGCCAATACCACCCCAAAACCAGAAGCGGTAAAACTTTCGCCTGTCAGGTTTTTGAATTGAAGAACATTGGAATTTAAAAACAATTCATTTTGAAGCTGCTGATAATGAAGTTCATCAATGTTTGGATTTGTACCTAAAATTAGTGCATCAACTTCCCTTGTTTCAATTCCTGCTGATAACAATATTCTTTTACATTCCAGTAAAATCTCTTCATAACTTACTTTGCCTTCGATTGAAGAAAATTCCTTGAGAAGAATAGAATTTGGTTGTTTTGCATTGCTGAGTAAAAAGTAATGAACACCTTCGCCCGCGACTGGTTCATTTCGGTGAGATTTTGAATAGAATGTTTTGACCTTTTGCGTAATTTTCAAAGTGCTGTCAGGAATTTCATCTACTGCACCTATCATGACGTTTTCGGTATTTTCTAACAATAGCAAAGAAGCATCTTCCAGAGCTCTTTCAAAGGATAATCCTCTGTGGGAATATGTATTATTATAGCCATAGCATTTCAACATGATGGCTATTTGACCACTTATCGTATTGTGTGTTGACTGAATGAAAGAAGTAGGAGAGTGTAGGCCAGATTCATCATCAAGCATATTACCCAAAAACTTCTCTGTGTCGCTAAGGCAGCCAAGGCCGGTTCCGGTAATGATGGCATCAGGCAGATTCACACCTGCATTTTCAAGGCACATCTTTGCCCCAACCAGTGCCATGCGTTGTATTTTACCCAAACGTCGCACCGCAATTGTGTCAATGTAGGTTTTGTAATCAGGCTCAACACATCTGAAAACATCTTCTTCATTTCCAGAATCCTTGATAGGATTTATGCTGCTGAAGCCGTTTATGTATGTTTCTTTCTTTAGCATGCTGAAAATACTAAACTGCTGTTGTTTCCACCAAAACCAAACGAATTAGACAAAACATGTTTTATTTCAACCTCTTTTTTGAAATCAGTAGTTGGCTGAATTCCTGTTTCTTCCATTTTATCCTGAAAATGGAGATTAGGAAAAATGATTTTATCCCGGATTGAAAGAGCAGAAAACACGGCTTCTATGCCTCCTGCGGCTCCTAATGTATGTCCGGTAAAAGATTTAGTTGAGCTAAATGGTGGCATTTTCTCACCAAAAACCCTTTTCATGGCCATACTTTCAGACAAATCATTGTTAGGAGTTGCTGTCCCATGAGTATTAACATAGGAAATTTCTTCCGCATTCAAACCTGCTAATGCAAGCGCCTGAGAAATAGCCAGCCAGGCGCCATTGCCATCTGGTGATGAGGCTGTTTGGTGAAAAGCATCACAGGTATTTGCATAACCAGTCAGTTCACAAATTGGCTTCCTGTTTTCTTTATTAAGTATTTCTTCTGATTCTAAAACAATGTAGCCAGCACCTTCCCCGAGATTAAGGCCTTTGCGGTTTTGGTCAAAAGGTTTACAATATTCATCAGAAAGGATCATCAAGGAACGGAACCCACTGAGAGTGAATCTGGTAAGTGCATCTGTACCGCCAGCTATCACTCTTTGCAATTTTCCTGCTTTGATCAATCTTGCACCTAACATTATGGCATTAGCTGCTGATGAACAAGCGGTGCTGATAGTAGTCGAATATGCCTGGGTGCCTAAATAACTTACGATTTTATTGGTGCTATCACCGCAATCATGAACAAAGGCATCATGTAAATTAAATTTGCCGTTTTTCCTTATATACCCATCATACAAATATTCACCTTTATCCATACCACCCACACTGGTGCCAGAAATAACGCCAATACCCAAAGGTGATTCCTTTTGTCTGGAAGAAAATAAGGCCTCTTTAGCAGCAATCAGGGCAAGTAATGAGGTTCTGGAAAAAGATTGTTTTGAATTTATTTTAAGCAACGATTTTAGTTCTTCATTAGAAAACCGTACTTCCCCTAATGGATATTGTTCTTTTAATAAGGTCTTTAATATTTCCGGATGACGAACAAAAGTCTTCTCTGTAGAGAAGGATCGCAGGGTTTCACTCACTCCCACACCCATGGCGGATATTATCCCTAAACCTGTTACATAAACCTTTGAAGGCATTTTAAGTTTAATTTGTTTTAGGTTTGGTAAAGTAAAACCTCAGATTGTCTTTGGTAAAATCTGCAATGCTTTTCTCTTTGTCTTTCCCAACCAAAAGCAAAACAGCCTGCGATTGATTATCTCTGACTTCAATCCATCCGCAAATGCTTATTTCGGTTAATCCTGAATTTAACCAGGCAGAGATATTTAAAGACATTTGGTTTATATCAGGTCTTTCTGAGATCAGGCAAAGGTTTTCTCCCTTAAAACCATGTCTGATGCATATTTCTCCGATTACAATATTAGGCAAAGTATATACAAACAGGCCTGGGCTTGGGAAATATTTATCGATATTTTGAATAGTTTCCTGAAACCGGTTATCAGAATCTGTGCTTCCTGAAGAAGTATTCACCAATACAGCAATTTCGCTTGGGACCATTTTGGCAAATTCAGGATTATTTTTTACTAATAATTCTGAGCATAAAAACCCAGTTTTTGAAATTGGGTCCATTTTGAAAAACTTAGGATAAGAAATTCCAAGTTTTTGATAGCATTCATTTAGCTTCTCTTCAGTATTTATTAATGAGCTTTCAATCAGAGAATCACCGTTGAAAGAAAAAGCCCCATTTTGATATGATACAACTGAATAAATGTATTTATCAGTCATCTGCAGAAAGTATTAAGGCAGCATTACAACCTCCAAACCCTGAGGCAGTTTTTAATGCATGCGAGGTTTTTAATTTTAAATTCTTCTTAATCACATTTAACGGAACACTTATTCCGTGTTCATCATAACCTATTGAGGCTAGTATTTCATTTTTATACATACATTCTGTTGCGATAGCAGATTCTATCAAACCAGCTGCACCATAAGTGTGACCAAAATAACCTTTAAGGCTGTGGATATTAGCTTTTTCTAAACCTGACAGTGTTATAGCCAAGCCTTCAGATTCATCATTATACAATGTTGCTGTGCCATGAGCATTGATATAGCCAATATCTTGCCTGTCAATTTTTGCCAGCTTAATCGCTTTTTCAATAGCGATATTCAATCCATCGCCAGTTCGGGATGGCCCTGAAATGTGATTTGCATCGTTTGAAGTTGCCGCCCCTGAAATATAAACCGGACGCGCAAAATCAGGTTTTTGTCTTGATAAAACTAATACTCCGCAAGCTTCTCCCGGAGAAAGCCCTGACCTTTTTTTATCGAAAGGCTTGCAAGGGAAAGGACTTATAGCATTTAAACTGTTAAATCCTGAAATGGTAAATTCAGAAAGTGTATCACCTCCGCAAACTATTACCTGTTCATATTCGCCTTCTTCCAGGAGGTTTTTAGCCAGGATCATGGCCGATATGCCTGAAATACAAGCATTAGAGATAACAATGGGTGAATTTGGGTTTTTAAAAAACGAAGTTATTGTATTAGCCATTGAAGGCAAGGTCAATCTGATATCATGGGGTTGATTTTCGATAAGTTCAATGTTCCCTTTAGTAGTTGAAAAAACAAAAATTGTTGATTTGTCTGAAAGAGGAATTTCAACACTATTCTGAATATCTGCAATAGTCGTAATCATCATCCTCTCCAGTCTGGTGAGATTGGGATCCTTTAAGAATGAAGTATGATTTATGAACAAGTCTTCTGAAAATGAACTTGAATAAAAATCTTTCAACTTAATTGTTTCTTTGTTGGTGAGTTTAATTGCTGATTCTCCCGATCTCATTTTTTGCCAGCTGACTTCCGTTCCCAGACCAAATGGCGAGAATATGCAACTAGCTGAAATA
>JANYCH010000295.1 GCA_025360395.1 Cytophagales bacterium
CAAGCTCAGAAGGAATAAACAATTTCCATTTAGATCCTACAGGCATTAACTGCAATGCTTCCGTCCAACCTGATATTACGCCGTTAACTGGAAAGCTGGCTGGCTGACCTCTTTTAACAGAGCTGTCAAAAACTTTTCCGTTTATAAGTGTTCCATGATAATGTGTTGTAACCTCGTCAGTTAAATTAGGCTTTGGACCTGAACCTTCTTTCATAACCTGGTATTGCAAACCACTTGGAGTTGTGGTGATGCCAGCACTTTTCTGGTTTTCAGCTAAGAAAGCTTTGCCTGCTGCACGGTTTTCTTCACCCGCCTGAGATTTTTGTGAACCTTGTTTCTCCTGCATCTTCTGCTGAAACATTCTCATAGTATCGTCCATTTCTTCATCGGTCAAGGCCAATTCAGAATCTGCAAGTACATGTTTTATGGCCATGGCCACTATTTCAGGATCTACATCTATCCCTTGCGATAAAAAATTATGGCCAATGCTATTTCCTATCGCATAGCTAATGTTCTCTTTTTCTGTTGCAAACATATTATGAATTATGAATTATTTTACTTCTTCTGCCGGGTTTCCAAAAACTGTTTTTCCTGCCTTAACATTTGCAGCTACCAATGAACCCGCTCCAATTCTGGAATTCTTTCCTACCCTTATTCCAGGCACAATAATAGCCCCAGTTCCTATAAAGGCACCTTCCTCCACAACTGCCCCCTGGCCTACTATTACACCTGAACACAAATGCACAAAATCCTGTATTTCAGCAAATGCTTCTACTACTACCCTGTTCTGGATTATGCAATTGTCTCCAATAACTGCATTGGTTCCAACAACAGATCCGGCATTTATTAGAGTCCCATCACCAAGTTTTGCAGATTCAGAAAGAACTACTTGTTTATGTAAAATGGTTATTGGTTTAACTTTCTTCTCCTCTTCAAGCATTTCTGCCAAAAACCTTCTTTCTTTTAAATTGTCAATTGCGATAAAAGCATCACATTTCTTGCCAATTAATTTCAAATATTCTTCATTGTCTGTTCCACCTAATACAGAAACAGATCCGTATTCTTTTTGATATTCTTTTTTATCATCATCTAGTAAACAAAACACCAGCAAATCGTTGCTGTTACAGATTTCTAAAGCTATTTGACCTGTTTCTTTAGAACCGAATATAATGAGAGGGTTGATTTCCATTTTTAGTATTTAGTATTTGGTACTTAGTATTGAGTACTGTTCCCTGTTTGTTATTTAATGGTTATTTGTTTTTAAGTACCAAATACTATGTATTAAGTACTTTTCCCGGCTACCACTATTACAAATTCTCCCTTTGGTTCTTTTAGTTTGAAATGGGCCAGGGCTTCAGTAAGTGAACCTCTTATTGTTTCTTCATAAAGTTTAGACAGTTCTCTGGATAATGAAACTTTTCTATCAGGGCCAAAGTGTTCGATAAACTGTTCCAAGGCTTTTACCACCCTATATGGGGATTCATAAAAGACCATGGTCCTGGTTTCATCTTTCAAGCCTTCAATCATCGTTTGCCTTCCTTTTTTCTGTGGAAGAAAACCTTCAAAGACAAAACTATCGCAAGGTAAACCAGAATTTACAAGGGCGGGTACAAATGCTGTAGGGCCAGGCAAACATTCCACTTCTATACCTTGCTTTAAACATTCCCTCACCAGCAGAAAACCAGGATCTGAAATGGCGGGAGTGCCGGCATCCGAAATCAGAGCAACCTTTTGTCCTCTCTCTATTTTTTCAATGATAGAAAGAACTGTTTTATGTTCATTGTGTACATGATAACTTTGAAGTGGACGGCTGATTTTAAGATGTTTAAGAAGTATTCCGGAAGTTCTGGTATCTTCAGCTAAAATCAGGTCTGCCTCTTGCAAAGTCCTTATTGCCCTTAAGGTTATATCTTCCAGATTCCCTATAGGGGTAGGCACCAATACCAGTTTATGGGTAGATTTTGCTATCATTAAGCTGCAAAGTAAAACAAAAGTACCCCCTCTCCAAAATCGGGAACTTTTCATCTCAAAAAATTATTTCATTAAAAACTCAATTATGATTTTTAGAATTGGAGGTGTTTTAATTATATCAGTAATTATTTTATTGGTTTTGCTTCAAGGTTGTTTTACCTTAAGAATCAGTGACAAAGAAGCTCAAAAAAAATATAATGATAAAGGAATAAAATTACTTACCAATACTATAGAAATAGGCAATAACAAAATTCATTATGCCGAGACTGGTGCTGATTCTCTTCCTACTTTAATTTTTATTCACGGTAGCCCTGGCAGCTGGAAAGATTTTACTTCCTATCTTGAAGACAAAGAACTATCATCTAAATTTAGATTGATAAGTATTGACAGGCCAGGTTTTGGATATAGTAATTTTGGTAAATCTTTTCATTTACAAGATCAAAGCAATATCATAGGAGATTTTATCCTAAAGATCAACAATCAAAAACCAGTTTATTTGATTGGTCATTCATTAGGTGGTCCTTTGGTTGCAAATATTGCAGCAGATAATCCCAAGAGTATAGCAGGGATTTTAATTCTTGCTGGAGCATTAGATCCACTTTTGGAACCAAAAGAAAAATGGAGACCGATTTTAGGCTCCTTTCCATTATATTATTTGTTGCCAGGCGCATTGAGGGTTAGTAATAAAGAATTATGGTATTTAAAATCAGATCTATATCTATTATCAGATAAATTAAAGCTAATCAAAACCAGAGTCCTTGTTATGCACGGTGATAAAGATGTTTTAGTTGATGTGAGAAATGTAAATTTCATAAAAAAAGAATTTGTCAATGCTTATGAGATAAAGGATACAATATTTCTAAAAGAAAACCATTTTTTACCCTGGGCTAGGTTTAAAGAAATAAAATATTCATTAATGAAATGGTAAGCGTTCGTATTCAAATGCAATCAATTAAAATCACCATTTTAATTATATCTTTATCTGGTCTTTAAGATCTAAATCCTATTTTCGGTTTTTATTTTTTTTATGATTTTCAGAAAGCGATATTTAATCTTTTTGCGAGATGTATTCTTTTTGGCTGTAACAGCTTTTGGTGGCCCTCAGGCCCATATGGCTATGCTATTGAAAATTATGGTACAAAAGCGTCAATACATTACTGAAGACGAATTATTTGAGTTGAATGCCCTCTGTCAAATATTGCCTGGCCCTACATCAACCCAAACTATTACTGCAATAGGCTTTAGGGTCGGGGGGGCAAAACTTGCTTATGCAACTTTGCTTATTTGGTGTTTACCGGCATTAACTATCATGACGCTTGCTGCTGTATTTGTTACTTTTTTAGAAGATCATCACATCTCCATGCAATTCACAAAATATATACAGCCAATGGCAATTGGTTTTGTTGCGTATGCTGCCTATATGATAAGCAGCAAAGTTGTTACGACAAGAATTGGTGTGACATTAATGGTCATATCGTCTTTTGTATCATACATTTATGGTACACCCTGGATATTGCCCTTATTGTTACTGGCAGGTGGGTTAATCACGGCTATTAACTATCAAAATCAACCTGTTGAGGATAAAATCCCTGTTAAAATTCAATGGGCAAACTTTTATTTATTTATTGGGGTTTTTCTATTGGCTGCGGGTTTAGGTGCTATAACCCATTCACTTTATTTTAGGGTATTTGAAAACTTTTATCGAAATGGAAGTTTGATATTTGGTGGAGGTCAAGTACTGATTCCACTGATGTACAAGGAGTTTGTTGAATTTAAACACCTTTTAACAGCCCAGGAATTTTTTTCAGGTTACTCCATAGCCCAGGCTGTACCTGGCCCTGTATTTTCGTTTTGTTCTTATATAGGCGTACTTATTTTCAGGCAACAAGGCCTATCAGGCCAACTTCTTGGGGCATTCATTTCAGCAGCAGGAATATTTTTACCAGGCACCTTTCTCATATTTTTTGTAATCAGGTTTTGGACCAGCCTGAAACGGTACAGGGGAATTAAAGCGTCGCTTGAAGGTATAAATGCTGTAAGCTCCGGCCTTGTAATATCTTCTGCAATAGCCATGTTCTACCAGGTTCCACCAGATCCTCTCAATTATATCGTAATATTTATCACTTTGTTATTGTTACTTTGGGATGTTATACCTCATCCCATTATCATTTTAGGAGGGTTAGCTGCAGGATTTGTAATTTAAATATGGCTAAGAAGCTTTTGTCATTCTTCTTTTCCTTACAAATCCGATTATCAACCAAAAGGTTAAGGCAACTAATGGTGGAACGATAACATTGATTATCTGATATTTAAACCTTAATTCTTTAACCTTTGATTTATCTAAAGGCCTTAAGGCCAATTCTTTGTTCTTAACTCCTACCAGGCCGTTTTCATCTAGCATATAGTTAAGACTGTTCATTATAAAATCTTTGTTAGCATAAGTTCTTCTTTGATAAGGATCAAAGCCCAATGGTAAAGGTTCTTTGTTTTTTGGATTCAGATCATTCAACGCTACATCACCATCTGACATTACCAATATAGCACCCGGAATTCCTGCTGGCATAAAGCCTTGAGGTTTCTCTCCAGGCCGCCCTGCAAAAACAGATTTGAATTTGCCTTCCAGTAAATAACAAACAGTTTTACTGCCACCAATAAATTGTTTAGGATCAGGGTCATTCCTCATTTGATTTAAATCGACGGTGCCTAAAACAGAGGTAATTTTAGTATACTCTGAAGTTGATAAAATAGGTGTTTTACGTATCCCCAATGCCTTAACTGTATCCAGAGAGCTTAAAAATTTGGAATGTACAGCATCCAGGGATTTAGTCAAAGGATGCTTTGTATACTTATTTAACAAAGGAAAAAACGTCCATGGTACAAGCTCTATCCGGGGCTTATCGCCAAGGTTCCCGACAGTCATTGGTATTTGTGAACAATAAAGGTCCTGTATCAGGTTTTTATTTAACCTGATACCATATTTAAATAACATATCGTCAAGTCCCAACTCATAAGGAAAGATAAAAGTGCCTCTTTCACCCAGGCTGTCCAGTTTTATCCTGATAGGGTCAATAAGGAACATAGCCTTCCCTCCGCGCATCATAAACTGGTCAATTTTCAGAACATCAGCTTCATTAAAAAATTGGGTTGGTTGTGCAAGAATAATGGCATCATAATTCCTGATCCAGTCTGTTTTAGTAATGTCTAATCTTTTGACTTCATAAGTTTCTTTTAAGGAAGATGCCAGGTCTGAGAATCGGATACTTTCAGGTTCACCATGTCCTGTTAATATGGCAATCCTCTTTTTCTTATCAGATGAAAGACTTTTAATAGCTGAAACTAATTCATATTCAATATTTTCTGCAGATTGATTGAGAATTTCTGTAGGATCTGTAGAAGAATTTCCTTTCAAAAGCATTACCCCCCTTTCTTTACCCAGATAAGAAATTGTAGCACCGGGAAATATCAGCTTTTCGATCTTCTGACCCTGTTCTTTGATAAAAATATTCGTTGGCTGAATCCCCTTTTCAGCCATAGAGATCATAAACTCGTTTTTGGATTTATTATCTGTAATTAATTCAGGGTCAACAAATTCAAATTGAATATTGGCCTTTCCGTAAACTTGGAATTCATTTAAGGTTTCCTGTATTGAAGATCTTAATTTGCGGAAACCTGCAGGCAGTTCCCCTTCCAGGTATACTTTAATCAATACCACTTCTTTCAAATCTCGAAGGATGGCCTTAGTCGCGGGGGATATTGTATGACTTTTGTCTTCTGTAAGGTCTATCCTGAAAAAGAAATTATAGGAAATAACCTGAAGACCTATCAGGATAATCAAGACAAGTAAAACACTTTTAAAACTTTTCTTTAGGTGCATCTTGGATTCTTCAAGCAAGTTTATCGCCAATTTCTACTTTCAAGTTTGAGCCTGGTAGCAGAAAGGAAAAACAGAATTATGGAAAAGAAATATATCAGGTCCCTGGAATCAACCAGGCCTTTGCTAAAGGATTGGTAATGATATTGGATCCCAAACTGGCTGATTAATATTGTAAAGCTACCCTTCTCTGCTATCCCTGATAACAAATCAAAACCCTGGTAAAAAAGGTAGGAAACAATAAGTGATAATAAGAAGGCAACTATCTGGTTATCAGTAAGCGAAGAACAAAAAACCCCAATTGACCCGAAAACCGACCCTAAAAGAAACAGCCCCAGAAATGACCCAAAAAAACCAGCCGAATCTATGTTGCCAATAGGGTTGCCTAAATTATAAACGGAAAAATAATAAACAAGTGTGGGCAAAAGAGAAATCAAAACCAATAATACACAAGCAAAATATTTCCCGATAACAATCTCCATATCCCTGATTGGTTTAGTAAACAACAACTCAATAGTGCCATTTTTCTTTTCTTCAGCGAATGATTTCATTGTAATGGCAGGAACCAAAAATAAAAACAGAAAGGGAGCAATATTAAACAAGGTATCGAGTGTAGCAAAACCATAATCGAATAAGTTCATATCTGGTAAAACCCAGATAAACAGCCCGTTGGTTACAAGAAAAACCAGAACTACTATAAACCCTATCAGAGAAAAAATAAAGCCGTTAAGTTCCTTTTTTAAAATATTGTACATTTCACTAAGAAGTTAACTTTTGAAAAATAGTTTCCAGCGATTCCTCTTCAGTTTTTAGGCTTAAAATAGCGTTGTTGTTTTGCTGTGCCCAATTGAAAAGGTCAGGACGAATATCATGTTCAGGGGCATATAGAATCTTTGCCTGATTTTCTGTTTGAAAAACCACTTCTATAACACCTTTCAAGGATTTTAAAGATCCGGAATCAAATATGTTTCCGAATTCTACCACTACAATTTTGGTCGAATCATCATTCACCTGCAAATCTTTGAGGGTTTTATCTGCTACAATCTTTCCTTTGTTGATGATGACAACTTTGTCGCATAGGTACTGGACTTCCTGCATGATATGGGTAGAAAAAATGACAGTTTTGTTTTTCCCCAGTTCTTTTATAAGCGTTCTTATCTCAACTATCTGATTGGGATCCAGCCCGGTAAGTGGTTCATCTAGAATAAGTACTTCAGGGTCATGAATGATGGCTTGTGCTATCCCAACTCTTTGCCTGTACCCTTTAGATAGTTGTCCGATTTTTTTGGTTTGCTCCTTTCCCAAACCAACCTGATCAATAACAGAAGCAATCCTGTGTTTATTTTTTCCAAGACTATACAATGAGGCTGTAAATTCTAAAGACTCAAGTACATACATATCAAGGTACAAAGGGTTATGTTCTGGCAGGTAGCCTATTTTCCTTTTTACTTCAATGGAACTGTAGAAATCGAAGGATTAAATGTAAATACCAATCCCAT
>JANYCH010000350.1 GCA_025360395.1 Cytophagales bacterium
AATGGGATTTCTGCTATGAATGCCCCCAATACGTATGGCAGAAGTTATACAAAAGCGAAAGGTCAGAACAACAATACGGATGCACACAATTATGGGTACAATTTTGAAGAACAATGGTCAAAGGCCTATGAACTAGATCCTGAACTTGTATTTATTACTGGATGGAATGAATGGTTTGCGGGAAGATTTGAAAGATGGCCAGGAACCCCTGATGCTCCTATAAATGCCTTTCCGGATGAATTTAGTCCTGAAAAGAGCAGAGACATTGAACCTATGAAGGGTGGGCATGGTGATAATTATTATTACCAAATGGCTTCCAATATCCGGAAATTTAAAGGTATGAATGCTCCTGGATTGCTATCAGGACCCATTTTATCAGCAAAAATCGACGGGATATTTTCAGACTGGACTTCAGTGACTCCCGAATATAAGCATCACATGGGAAGCACTCCGCAAAGGAACTCTGCCGGTTGGAATGGTACTTACTATACCAATACAACAGGAAGAAATGACTTCATTTTGTCTAAAGTTACCCGTGATGCATCTAGCCTTTATTTTTATATGCAGACAGCAATGGATATTACACCGGCAGGAGCTAATTGGATGACCTTATTTATTGATATAGACCGTAATAAATCTACAGGATGGGAAGGTTATGATTATGTGATTAATCGTTTGGCTCCTGATGTAAATCAGGCAATAGTAGAAAAATCAACTGGTGGCTGGAATTGGACATTTGTTGGGAAAGCTGATTTTTCGTTTAAGAACAATCAATTAGAAATAAAATTACCTAAGGCTTTAATTGGTATTTCAAATATTGCGGATTTAAATTTTGAATTTAAATGGTCTGATAACATGCAGAACCAAGGCGATATTAATGATTTTACAGTTAATGGGGATGCCGCCCCTTCAGGAAGATTTAATTATTTATATAAAGGATCGACCCCAAAGCCTTATAATAATTCCATAACTATTATTCCAGGTAAGGTAGAAGCTGAAAACTATGATGCCGGAGCGAATGGCACTGCCTATTTTGATACTGACCCAGGAAATAATGGAGGTCTATTGCGAAATGATGACGTTGATGTACAAAAGGTTCCTGCTAGTAATTATGGTATAGGATGGATTGTGCCAGGAGAATGGCTTACATATACTTTAGATATTCAACAATCTGGATACTACGATATTTCATTAAACCTAGCATCCATTGTTTCAGATGCAAAAATGCATATAGAAATTGGTGGAGACAATATTACGGGTTCTATAGGGATTCCCAATACTGGGTCCTATGATACCTATACATTAAAAAACATAAATAAAATTTATTTAAAGTCTGGCATAACAACTATGCGAATGTACTTTGAAACAGGGGGCTTCAATATTGACTATGTTGATTATCGTTTATCATTTATTACCTCTAATACTGAGTCAGATCTGCAAAAGGATATTTTTATTTATCCAAATCCTACAAGCAAGCAAATCAATATAGCGTTATCTGAAACAATAGCAATAGAAAAAGTGGCTCTATTCTCGCAAGAAGGTAAAGCACTATTTATAAAACCGATATTTGATGCTAAAAATATAACAATTCCATTAGACCAGTCTTTCCATGAAGGTATTTTGCTCCTTGAATTAACAACCTCCAAAGGTGTCTTTTATAAAAAAATAGTTAAAATAAATTGAAAAGTGCAAGATGGATGTTGGCAGCTTTTGGCGCACATCGCTGTAAGTGCAGTGGTGCTTTGAATAGAGGTTAACAAGCAATTCAAAGTTCATGGAACTCAATAATTTTAAAAACAATCACTAATTTATTTCAACATAAAGTAAAACTTAAGCAGTTTACTATAGATATATTTTTTTGAAATAAGAATTTACAAGTAATGTTTTTTTCTAAGTTAATTCCGTTCATCAAAGCCAATAGCGTATTTATATTATCACTATTGCTAATTCATTGTGCCTATTTTGGGCTCGCATGGGGTTACGAAGGGATTTGCAATGGCGATTCTGATGAATATCTTAAAACGGCAGAAAACTTTAAATACCATTTTGAATGCTATAATTGGGTTTGGACTGACCAGAAGAATCCTGCCTTTTATAGTCTAAGACCACCCATTTATGGAATATTCATTTTTTTACTTAAAACTGTTTGTCACAATGATTATTTTGTACTTTTTTTTCAAAACATTTTAAGCATTTGTACCTGGCTACTGACCTTGCATATTTCCCACCAGCTTAAACCAGATTTTAAGATAGAAATACCGATTATAGTTTCTCTGCTTATAGTTCCTTCCCAAATGATTATGGTAAATACGATCGGTGCAGACTGGTTACTACAATTCTGGCTCACATTTGCCTTGTTCTTTCTTGTCAAATTCATTCGAAACGGATCGCCGGATTCTATAGCTGGATATAATATTTCGCTGGCCTTGGCTGTTTTAACCAAACCAGTAATGATGTATTTTTGGATACCTAACCTTTTAGTATCTTTCTATTTTTTCTACCATAAAAGAAGTTTTAAAATCCTTATTTGCTCCTTAATCTTGCCATTAACAGTCTTATGTTGGAGTTTGCGGAATTATAATAAAACCGGGCTTTTTCATTATTCTTCTATAAAAACTCAGAATATCCTGGACCTGAATGCAGGTGCAGTTTTGATCAAACTCTACGGTGCAAAAGAAGCCAACATAATTAAAAATAAAATTACCGATAAAGCAGAAAAAATTGAAAAATATCCGGAAAAATGCGAGTTCATTGTACAAAATGCAATGACTATTATAAAAGACCACCCAGTATTATATAGCTATTGTCATGTAAGGGGTATGTTCAATTTTATGCTGTCAATTGGCCGTTATGATTTAAAGAATTTCTTCAATAAGGAATTTGATAACCTTAACATAAGTATTGCAAGAGAAATAGAAAAACAGGGGCTCTTGGGTTTCCTGAAGTTTTATTTTCAAAATGTAAACATCTGCTTTGTTGCATTTTTTGTAATGGCCTTTGTATGGAACATTGTTATCCTGGCTGGCTTCCTTACATTTTGTATGAAGTCAACTATTAACATTCAAATTAAAATTTTTATCGCTTTATTGGTATTTTACTCAGCCTTTGTTTGTGGTCCAGGTGGTGACATCCGGTTTAAACTTGCTGTATTGCCTTATTTAATCCTAACTCTTTCCTCATTCTACAAAAACTCAATCTTTCGAAGAACCACTTTATAAGGCTTATATTCAGTTCTATAGTTTTTTATGAGCTGAATTATTGTTAATATAATTACCGACACTCAAGATCCTTACCCTGATCTTTACCAATTTCTTAAGTACCCAATATTAACCTTAAAATTTGCTTAGGGGCAATTTAAATCCTGCACCATACATGTATTGCAAAGAAAAGAAACGGTGTGTGGCTAATCCCTTATGATCTGCCCCAAGTCTTGTGTTGGTATAATTTGCAAGAGCACCTTGAAACGAAGTTTCAATAAAAAAGTATCTCAAAAATTCTAAACGTAAAGTAGTACTTGCACCGTAAACCATCCCGTGGTAATAAAAGGCACCCTTATCATAGTTTCCTAAAACCGTAGAGATCGTGTAAGAAACCAGCGGTCCCGCCCCTATTTTCCCGATTGCACTTATCCTGATATTCTTTTTCTTAACAAAATCTGACCTTTTCATCAGATTCAGCATTAAGTAATTGTTTCCGTTTGTATGCTGGAGATGAACAAATTCAGGTGTAACAACCGTGTCTTTATCAATAGATCTCCCTCTTATATTACCACTTACATGCATGCTTTGATAATCATTTACCACATATTTCAAATGGTCCCAGCTAAGTTCAAGGCCCAGGTTCCTTTTATCGTTGAAAAAATACCCGATATGGAAATTGTACTGTGGTATGGTCATTTGTTTTACCTTATAAAAATTTTCCATATCAGGTTTATCGCTGGCATGGGCGTCTTTAAAAGTAAAATCATAATTGTCTGAATCCGAATTTCTGAACCTTATAGTACTTTTTGAATACCATTCACGGTTGTACCCCCAAAAAAGATAAAATTCGCCTCTAGAAAAACTTTTCTTTTTAGTGGGTTCTAGAGAAGGGGTAGTGCTTTGTGAGCGCGCAGGATTATATGCCATGCAAAGCAGGAACATCAGTATTAATTCTTTCATTTATTTGTCCGTGGAGTAGACTTACGGGCAAAGTTATTGAAAATCAATATGTTTCATTAGACAGGGGCTTTTTTGCTTCTTATATGGAATTTACAAGATGTAATACCAGAACCTAATCAGAAGGTTTTAAAAGGGTGATAAACAAGAAATAATAAAATAAAAAGTTACCCGGAAAAATTAAAGATCTAATGTATACACATGCAAACGATATACTAAAAAAGATGGCCACAATATTGCAGCCATCTGAAGTTTATTTGATGTAATATTAAACCAACTCTTGCTGCCGATCGCTTCGGTTGTGTATCCCTTCCTCGAACTCTTCAATCATTTTCGCACAAAAAGCAGGAAGGTCTGCAGGACGCCTGCTTGTGACAAATCCTTTGTCACATACTACTTCCTCATCCACCCAGTTTGCTCCGGAATTAATAAGGTCTGTTTTTATAGAAGGATAAGATGTAAGGGTACGTCCGGCCAACATATCTGTTTCAATCAATGTTAACAATGCATGACAAATTGCTGCAACAGGTTTTTTGTCTTCCATAAATCCGGCAACGAAATCAATCACATCTTCATTCATTCTAAGTTTATCCGGGTTCATTACTCCGCCAGGCAATAACAAGGCATCGTAATCGTCAGAATTAACTTTATCAATTACTTTATCTACCATATATTCCCCACCCCAATTTGATTCTCTCCAGGCTTTTACTTTCCCTGGTTTCAGGGAAATTACATCTATAGTTGCACTTTGCTCTTTCAAAGCATTCAATGGTATTAAAAACTCCGATTCTTCAAAACCATCTGCAACAACTATGGCGATTCTTTTATTTTCCAGTTTCGTTTCCATATGAATTACATTTTATTTAATCTAAGAAATAAATATGCCTCCAATGCCTCCACTTGTTTAAAAGAACTATGTAATTTTAGATTATGGATGAGGAAAGACAGAAAATAATACTTGGTTCCAAAAAGGATACTGGATTAAGTATTTACGAAGAGCGGTTCCGTATCCTGATGAAACTAATCAGGATTGAGAGGATGATGAAGAGAGCAAAGGATTTAAATCCAAAAATATAAGGTGGATATTTTAGACGAAGAAATTTTAAGTCTTTGGAAAGTTTTAAACCAATGCAAAGTTAAATATATAATGGTTGGAGGCTTTGCTACCAATTTCCATGGATTCTCAAGGTTTACAGCTGATGTTGATTTATGGCTTGAAGACTCTTTAGAAAACAGAAGGAATTTTCGAGAAGCAATGAAAATAATGAACATTGGAGATTTTGAAGTTCTTGAGACAATGGAATTCACAGCCGGATGGACAAGTCTAATACTAAATTCTGGAATCGAACTTGATTTGATGACCCAGTTAAAAGGTTTTGAGAAAGGAGATTTTGAAGAGTGTTATAGATTGGCTGTAAAGGTAAAAATAGAAGGGGTTGAAGTGATATTTATACATTTAAACCACCTCATTCATGAAAAAGAAAAATGTGGACGACCTAAAGACTTAATTGATTTAACAGAATTATTAAAAATAAGAAATTCAATAATTTAATTATTCCATGCTTTGAATATATTTTAAATGAAGCAAACAATTGGTTTTTTTACCTCCAACCGATTACCATCATACTCTAACAAATACAGGCAAAGGTTATCGTGATCAAATGAATCCATTTCAGTAAGGGGAAGACTTTTTATGTGGCACATCAGAATACGCAAAGCCCTGCCATGAATGCAAACCAAAACATTTTTTTCATCTTCCCTAGATAAGATAAGATCCCAAACAGGAATTTGCCTCAACCTCACAATCTCCGGCGATTCTCCACCGCCAATTGCAAGATGTGTTTCTCCATTAGTCCATCGCTGCATTATTGAAAGGTAATGCTCCTTGTCTTCTTTAGATGATAATTTACCATCAAATTCCCCCCAGCTAATCTCATTTAGCCCTACATGTTGCTCCCAGGGAATATTTTTATCAATAAATTTCTGGACAGATTGATGCGTTCTTTGAAGTTTGGAGGTATAAATCTTATCAAAAGGGATGTCTTTATAAGCTTCGTAAAAAAGATCCGCTTGTTGCTTGCCAGTTTCATTTAAAGAAGTATCTACGCTGCTCCCCTGCACTATTCCCCTCTTATTATAATCTGTTTGGCCGTGCCTGATAAGATAGATATGCTTCAAAGCAGTAATTTGTTTTTATTTGTGCTAAAATAATGAATAAACCGCTCAGTGATAAATTATATCGTTAGATGATTTTTTACCGGTTTAAAAGAAATTGCAAAACTCACCCATGATCAATAAAAGATATACTGTAGAAAAACTCAATCTGCTTGGTGCCAATAATATGGGCAGTCATATAGGGATGGAATTTACTGAAATAGGTGAAGATTTTTTATGTGCAAAAATGCCGGTTGATAACCGAACAACCCAACCATTTGGTTTGTTACATGGAGGAGCCTCTTGTGTACTGGCTGAAACCCTTGGCAGTGTAGGTTCCTTATGTTATGTTGACGAAGAAAAATATAGTGTTGTAGGAGTTGAAATAAACGCCAATCATCTTAGAAGTGCAAGGGGTGGATATGTTTATGGTAAGGCCACATTGATACATGGTGGGAAAAAACTCCATGTTTGGGATATAAGAATTACAAATGAAGAGGATAAATTAATTTGCATCAGCAGGTTAACCGTAGCTATTTTGCCAAAGGGCGCATGACAGGAAGTTCCATTTCAACACAGAAATTTAATATAACATCAGTAATTGATTCGTTGGTTGAATATTGCAAAAGCATGCAATATGGCCTTGCAGTATGGTCATTACCAAGTTCTGACATCAAAAATGTTTTAATTTCCTATAAACCCATTACCATCCATTCCAACAAAATAGAATCTCTTGAAAGTGGATTTGTAGTTGCGGCCTTTGAAAGTGCTGCAAAGGGTGAAAAATTATTCTTGAAAAAGGATATTTACTTTAAGGTCGGGGTAGGTTCAGACATTGATGATCTTTCCAATTTATTACCAGACCTGAAAATTGGCAGATTACACAATAAAGCCTCATTGGTATTTAACCCTGTCAATCAGAAGGAAATGAAGAAGTATGAAAACTTTGTAAATCTGGCATTGAAATCCATAAACCGACAGGAACATAAAAAACTGGTTCTCGCCAGGAAAAAAAATGTAAAATATTCTGGGACCATATCTGTTGGGAATGTATTTGAAAACATCAGCATAAAATTTAAAACAACTTTTAACTCCATAGTTTATACCCCTTTTTATGGTTTATGGATTGGCGCTTCGCCTGAAACATTAGTTTCCAGAAATGCTTTTAATATTTTTAAGACAGTCGCTTTGGCTGGAACCCAACAGGCAACAGGAAAAACTGAAAAGGAGGCTGTTTGGAACCAAAAGGAAATAGAAGAGCAAGCATATGTAAGCCGGTTTATTGTGGAACGACTGAAACAAATAAGGCTAAGGGAATTTGATGATATTGGCCCTAAAACTGTAAGGGTTGGTCATCTCTTTCACCTCAAAACAGAATTCCTGGTAGATCTAAATGAGGTAAAATTCCCTGATTTGCTATCAGACATGCTGGAGTTGCTTCATCCAACCTCTGCAGTTTGTGGAATGCCAAAAGAAGAAGCAATGAAATTCGTACTTGAAAATGAGCCTTTTTCCAGGGAATTGTACAGCGGATATCTAGGCCCGGTAAACATTGAAAATGAAACACACATATTTGTAAACCTTCGGTGTGTGAAAGTCAGCGAAGATGCGATCAGTTTTTTTGCTGGTGCAGGTGTAACAGAAGATTCTGATCCTGAAAAAGAATTTATGGAAACAGAAACCAAGATGGAAAGCCTGAAAGACTGCTTCTAAATGCTGATGTATTTAACCAAAACCCTTTTTGCAATCGGCAAGATGGTTTCAGCCAGTGGCGCATAGGTTTTAGTTTGAATAAGATAAGTTGCCGGATTGGGCAAAGTTTGGTTCCTTTTTATCAGGTCAAACTTCATATTTTCATAAGTATTGGAAATGCTTTTAGCTTTAGTTTCTATATAATTCAGGTGAATACCCCGGTATTTTTCCTGTGCCTGAGTAAAAATTGTCATTCTGTACTCATATATCAAAGTATCGGTGGTAGCATGCTGGTTTAAAAACAAATAACCTTCTTCGGGATATAATGTGCTTAAGCCTACCGGGCAGATCTCCATTTTGCTTTCCAGGTATTCATACAGGTCCCTGCCGGTTGCCATATATTCTTTGAACATGGGCAGCGAAAAAGAAATGATGTTTTCAAGTTCATTTATTAATTCATCGTCCTGAACCATTTTCTCATAAGCTAGGGTGAGGTTATCAATATCAGCCTTGGTGAGTACAGATGGAAAATGCTCCTGCAAAAGCTGTTTATTTTCCTTGATAGACATTAAATTTTGATAATGAAATATAAGGTCTGACAAATGTGGATACAGCTTCTTTTCATCAAAATTTTCTTTTACCTGCTGAAAATAAGCCATTAAAACGTATTTCTTATACTCAAAATCAATCAGGCCCTCTGTTAGCCAATTGTTGCTTAGCGATCCCATAAGTACAATTTTAAAACCATTATTAAGATATTGATATTTATACGTAAAAACAAAGTGCCAGGATTTTCCAAGCTATTTAATGATTTGGACAAAGAGATTTTATAAATTAAGATAAAAAAGTAGCAAGCCTGATTTTGAAATAAATCAAATGAATGCAGCCTATAAAATGATGCTTGGCACAGATTTTTGTTTCTATGAATAAAAAGCTCATGAATAAAAAATTCAAACGCATTTTGCTTGTGGATGATGAGCTTATATGCAATTACATCAGTATAAAATGGGTCCGGCGGTTAGAGATCGCTGAAGATGTACATGTATTGACCAACGGGCAACAGGCTTTAGATTTTATCAAAGAAAGTTTTCAGAATGGGCAGGAGGACAATTGTCCAGATTTGATTTTATTGGATATAAAGATGCCGGTTATGGATGGAATTGAATTTCTTAAAGAATTTCAACAATCCGAACTTCCTT
>JANYCH010000187.1 GCA_025360395.1 Cytophagales bacterium
ATATATTTTTGGGTATTAAAGTTTAAAATTACTTAAATAATGAGTTTAAAATTAAAAATTGAAGAAGGTATAAAAAAAGCGATGCTTGCCAAAGACCAAACACGTCTTATGGCTTTGCGGGGTATTAAATCACAAATCCTTCTCGCTGAAACTGAAAAAGGTGCCAAGGAAGAACTTTCTCAAGAAGCAGAAATGAAATTGTTGACCAAAGCTGCTAAACAGCGTCGCGATTCATTAGAAATATATAACAAGGAAGGAAGAACAGACCTTGCAGAAACTGAGATGAAAGAGCTTGTAATCATTGAGGAGTTTCTTCCAAAACAGATGACAGATGTTGAAATTTCTTTGGCTATAAAAGAGATCATTGAAAGGGTAGGGGCGAAATCATCAGCAGAAATTGGGAAAGTAATGGGCACTGCTTCAAAGGAACTTGCTGGTAAAGCAGATGGAAAAAAAATATCTGAGATTGCAAAAGCTTTGCTTGCCTGAAAAATTATTTTTTAACATTACATTAACATTAAGATCGCATAAGCGTTATTTACAATAGAAGTTTTAAGATGGAATTTACAATAAAACAAGAGGGTGGTTTTAAATATATTGACGAAGGTCAGGGCGAAATCCTTTTGCTGTTGCATGGTTTATTTGGTGCTTTAAGTAACTGGGAAGAAGTTATCAGTACTTTTTCCAAAAAATACAGGGTGGTAATCCCAATGATGCCTATTTACGAAATGCCTCTTAAAGAATCCAGCGTTGAGGGTTTGGTGAAATACATCGAAAGTTTTGTTGCGTTTAAAAACCTGACAGGGTTAACATTATTAGGAAATTCTCTTGGTGGACACATCGGCTTGATCTATGCGCTTAACAATGCTGAGAATGTTGTAAGAATGGTTTTAACAGGAAGCTCAGGATTGTTTGAAGATTCTATGGGTGGTTCCTTTCCTAAAAGAGGGAATTATGAGTATATAAAAGAACGTGTTGTTTATACGTTTTATGATCCGTTGGCTGCAACCAAGGAATTGATTGACGAAGTATTTGAAATCACAAACAACAATCAAAAGTGTTTGCGTATTATAAACATTGCCCGTTCAGCTCAAAGGCATAATCTCAAAAAGGACTTGCCCAAAATAGAAATCCCGACTTTACTTATATGGGGTTTGAACGATACAATCACACCTCCAGAGGTGGCACACGAATTTATGAGGTTATTACCGAATGCAGAATTAAGATTTATCGATAAATGTTGCCATGCACCTATGATGGAACATCCGATAAAGTTTAATGAACATTTGGCAAAATTCTTAAAAGATACACAGGCAGTACATGTTAGTTGAAAAATATATAGACCCGAATATCCCGGTATTGAAAAGTAGCGATACGGTGAGAACGGCTATAAAAAAATTCGACGAAACAAACCTTGATCAGCTACCATTAGTTGATGAGGAAAAATTTCAGGGGATCTTATTTCGTAATACTATAGAAAGTGTTATAGATACCAAAGGAAAGCTTGAAGGCATTTTATTAGAAGGCAAGACACTGACTGTAAATCATAATACTCATATTCTTGAGGCATTACGGGTAGCTAATCTGGCCAAATTACAATTGGTCTGTGTGGTAGATGGAATTACGCAGGAATATGTCGGGGCTATTAAAACTGATTCATTACTGGACTTTTTTATCCAGTCTTATGGAGTTCGGGTTAATGGGTCGGTATTGGTTATCAGTGTTTTAGAAAGAGATTATTCTTTGAGTGAGATTTGCCGGATCATTGAATCAAATGATGCTAAAATTTTAACTGTTTTTACCGATGTCAGAGAAGATGATCCTTACCATATCCAGGTTTCTCTTAAAATAAACTTAACAGATATAAGCAGGGCTATAGCAGGACTTCAAAGGCATAACTTCAATATTATTTACTCTTTTCATAAAGAAGATTTTTTAAATCAGGATAAGGAAAGATTACAACATCTGTTAAGGTTTCTTGAAATCTGATAGATTGCATGGTCATTACAAGCACCAAAAATGAAAGGATCAAATCCTTACAAAAGCTGGCAAAGTCTTCAGAGAGAAGAAAGGAAGATGTTTTTGTAATTGAAGGTATGCGGGAGCTGGAAAAAGCAATTGGCGCAGGCTATACGTTTACTGAAGCTTTTTTTTGTCCAACCGTTATTTCTGAAGAAAAGATTAACAAAGCATTTGGTTTTAATATTCAGAAGACTGCAATATCTCATCATGTTTTTGAATCTGTCGCTTACAGGGAAAACCGGGATGGGATAATTGCTTTGGCAAAACCAAAAAATATAGGACTATCTGACCTTAAACTAAGCAAGAACCCTTTGTTAATTGTGCTTGAGGCAGTAGAAAAACCTGGCAACTTAGGTGCAATGTTGAGAACGGCTGATGCGGCGGGAGCTGATGCAATCATAGTTTGTGATCCTGTAACAGACATTTATAATCCTAATGTGATCAGAGCCAGTTTAGGTTGTATTTTCACCAAGCCTGTAGTGTGTTGTAAAAGTGAAGAAGCCATCAGATTCTTTAAAAGTCAAAATATTAGTACTCTAGCTACAACTCCGGATGCAAAATTTGTTTATTTTGATCAAAACCTGAACAAACCAATTGCGATTGTTATGGGAACTGAAGCTGACGGCTTA
>JANYCH010000199.1 GCA_025360395.1 Cytophagales bacterium
TACTTATATCTTTTCAACAATTGAGAATGTGTTAATTTCTTTTGGGAAAAGGAATAAGAGCTACAAATTAAAATCAAGATTACCAGGTATGCTTTTTTCATAAGGTTAAATAAGAAGTATTATAAATTCATGCTGGCTGTAAAAAATTGTTACTTATTTCATCAAGTATTTCACAAACGCCTTCATAAGTTTTTGCTTCAACTAATTGTAGCCTATATGGTTTAAAATCGGGAATTCCTTTAAAATAATTGGTGTAATGTGGTCTCATTTCAAAAATACCTGTTATAGGGCCTTTCCATTTTATAGAAAATTCAAGATGTTTCTTAACGGTTCTTACCCTTTCTTCCATATCTGGAACCGGAACTAAAGTACCATCTCTAAAAAAAGATTTTATTTCTTTAAAAATCCAGGGATAACCAATTGCCGCCCTTCCAATCATGAGTCCATCAACTCCATAGCGATTTTTATATTCCAGGGCTTTTTGTGGTGAATCTATATCTCCGTTTCCAAATACAGGAATTCTGAAATTGGGTAAATTTTTAACATCAGCAATTAAACTCCAATCAGCCTCTCCCTTGTACATTTGTGCCCTGGTCCTACCATGTATGGTAAGTGCACTTATTCCAACATCGTATAGTCTCTGAGCAGCTTCAATAACATTTTTGGTACTATCATCCCATCCTAATCTGGTCTTAACAGTAACAGGACGTTTACATATTTTAACAATTTCGGAAGTAATTTGCTGCATTTTAGGTAAATCGCGCAGTAAACCGGCACCTGCTCCTTTGCATGCAACATTTTTTACTGGGCATCCGTAGTTAATATCAACAAGGTCGGGATTACATTCGTCTGCTATTCGAGCAGCTTCCCTCATAACATCCACTTTATCACCAAATATCTGGATCCCAAGTGGCCTTTCATATTCGTAAAAATCTAATTTATGCGTGCTTTTAAAAGCATTTCTGGTTAATCCTTCTGAAGAAATAAATTCGGTATACATCAAGTCGGCACCGTTCTCTTTGCAGACAGCCCTAAATGGAGGGTCACTAACATCTTCCATTGGCGCCAACAAAAGAGGAAATTCTCCTAACTCGACTTCTCTGATTTTTACCATTCACTTCAATTCAAACCTAAATATAAAAAAAAGGGCCTTAGCCCTTTTTAATTAGTTGCTTTTAAATAATAATTAATTGCTAAACATCATATTATCGTGAACATATTTCAATAACTCAGCAACGTTTTTTATCCTAAGTTTCCTGAAAATATTAGTCCTGTGAGATTCTACAGTTTTTAGACTGATGAACATCCTTTCAGAAATTTCTTTATTTGTAAGACCGTCCTGAATTAATTTAATGATTTCAATTTCTCTCTTTGAAAGATGTTTCCTCGAAACACCGGTCGCATCAACCATTTGTGCTTTTCTTTGAATCAAATCTTTTGATAAATATTCTTTACCACTTTGAACAAGATTAATGGCTTCAAAAAGTTCTTCTTTAGGAGAGTTCTTAGTCAGATAACCTGAAACACCCATTGTAAAAAGCTTTTTCACATAGGCTATCTCAGTTTGCACTGAAAGTATTATTATTTTTATCCAGGGAAAACGATTCCTGATCACCGAAGTAGCTTCAACACCATTCATTTCTGGCATGAAGATATCCATCAATATAATATCGGTTTTTACTTTTTCAAGTACTGTTATTAAATCTTTACCATTTGTTGCCTCCCCTACTATCTCAAAATTTTTGTTTTCAGAAAGCAACAATTCCATTGCTTTTCTAATCATTAAGTGGTCTTCAGCTAGAACTATCCTTATTTTACTACTCATAATTATTCAGTTGCACCTTAAAATTTAACGTATTTTTTTACTAAAAAGTTGCATTTTTTTAATTGTAAGTAGTTTGCTTTGTCAGGCTATTATTTAGAAACTGAGGCTCTTATGATATTCAATGCCCCACCTGCTTTAAACCATTCTATTTGTTGATCGTTGTAACTGTGATTTACCAGGATATCATCTGAAGAACCATCTTTATGATGGAGAACAACGGTAAGGGATACACCTGGTGCGAAACTAGTCAAGCCAACTATATCAATAACATCATCTTCCAGTATTTTGTTATAATCATCCTTATTTGCAAAAGTAAGGGCTAACATACCTTGTTTTTTAAGGTTTGTTTCATGTATCCTTGCAAAGGATTTGACTAAAACTGCCCTAACACCAAGATGCCTTGGTTCCATTGCAGCATGCTCTCTTGAAGAACCCTCACCGTAATTTTCGTCACCTACCACTATAGTACCAATTCTTTCAGCTTTGTATTGCCTTTGTACTTTAGGCACCGGCTCGTATACACCTTTCAATTGATTTTTTACACTATCTGATTTATCATTGAAGTAGTTGATTGCTCCAATGAGCATATTATTTGAAATATTATCAAGGTGGCCTCTATATTTCAACCAAGGCCCTGCCATTGAAATATGATCAGTAGTACATTTACCTTTAGCCTTAATTAACAACCTAAGACCTTTAAGGTCTACTCCTTCCCAAGCCGGGAAAGGATCAAGTAACTGAAGTCTGTCTGAAGTAGGTGAAACTGCTACCTGAATGTGGCTGCCATCTTCTGAAGGCGCCTGAAAACCAGCATCTTCAACAGCAAAACCATTTACTGGAAGTTCATATCCTTTCGGCGGGTCCAACTTAACTTTTTCTCCGCTCTCATTTGTAAGATAATCCGTCAATGGATTAAATCCTAAATCTCCAGCTATTGCTAAGGCAGTTACTAGTTCTGGAGAAGCAACAAAAGCATAAGTATTTGGGTTACCATCTGCTCTTTTAGCAAAATTCCTATTAAAAGAATGTACAATAGTATTTTTCTCCTCTTTTTCAGCACCTACCCTTGCCCACATCCCAATACAGGGCCCACATGCGTTTGCAAAAACTTTAGCACCAATTTTATTAAAAATATTTAAATACCCATCTCTCTCAATTGTAAATCTTACTTGCTCAGATCCGGGGGTGATAGTGAATTCGGCTTTAGTTTTCAATCCTTTTGCGGCTACTTGTTCTGCAAGTGAGGCAGCTCTCGAAATATCTTCATAAGAAGAATTTGTACAAGAACCGATCAAACCAACTTCGATTTTTAAAGGCCAGCCATGTTTTAGTGCTTCTTCTTTTACTTTTGAAATAGGAGTAGCAAGATCTGGTGAAAATGGGCCGTTTAAATGTGGCTCCAATGTATTTAAATCAATTTCAATAACCTGGTCAAAGTATTTTGTAGGATCATTATATACCTCAGGATCAGCATTTAAGAATTCTTTAATAGAGTTTGCCAGGTCTGCAATATCTGCCCTATTAGTTGAGCGCAAATATCTTTCCATACTTTCATCATAACCGAAGGTGGAAGTTGTGGCACCCACTTCTGCCCCCATATTTGAAATGGTTCCCTTTCCTGTACAACTCATGGAGGTAACTCCTTCACCAAAATATTCAATAATGCATCCTGTACCGCCTTTTACTGTCAGTATTCCAGCAACTTTTAAAATTACATCTTTAGGGGCTGTCCATCCGCTTAGTTTACCAGTAAGTTTAACCCCTATCAGCTTCGGCCATTTTAACTCCCACGGAAGTCCTGCCATCACATCACACGCATCTGCACCACCAACCCCGATAGCTATCATTCCAAGACCACCTGCATTTACAGTATGGGAATCTGTGCCTATCATTAATCCACCTGGAAATGCATAATTTTCAAGCACAACCTGGTGAATTATTCCTGCCCCTGCTTTCCAAAAACCTATTCCATATTTATCAGATACGGAAGACAAGAAGTTATATACTTCTTTATTTTCAAGTTCTGCTTTAGTTAAATCTTCTGAAGATCCTACTTTAGCTGTAATCAAATGGTCGCAATGGACAGTAGAAGGAACTGCTACCTTTGGCCTGCCAGCCTGCATAAATTGTAATAATGCCATTTGAGCAGTGGCATCTTGCATGGCGACCCTGTCAGGTTTAAAATCAACATAGGATTTTCCTCTTTCATATATTCGGGAAGCATTACCTTCGTCCAAATGTGAATAAAGAATTTTTTCAGTTAAGGTTAACGGTCTTCCTAGAATATTACGTGCTGCTTGAACACGTTGAGGCATACGTGAGTAAACCCCTTTTATCATTTCAATATCAAACGCCATGTCTGAAGGTGTGTTTAATGTAAATCATTTCTACGCGCAATTTATAATAATTAGCTTACAATTGAATAATGTAAGACACAGAAAGCAATTTCCATACTAATTTTATACAAAAATGCTATATAAACAATGTAATCAACAAGGCAATTTTGTTATTAATTGTTTTTTAATTTCAGAATATACAATTTTGAATTGCCTGATATCAATAGTATCTAAAATGAATCTTTTAAAAATATTTTTCTTCAGTTCTTTGTTGATATCTCAAACTTATGCAGGGGAACTTACAGTAGTGGGAGAATATCATGGAAAAAATATTTATGTCCAAAATCCTTATTCTTTAGAAAAAAATGAATACTGTGTTCAGGAAGTTTATTTGAATAATGAAATATTAAAAACTCCTTTTAAAAGCAGCGCATTTGAAATTGACTTATCAACACTGCCACTTCATAGTCAGGTCATTATAAGAATCTTATTTAAAGATGATTGTAAGCCTAAAATTTTAAATTTAAACGTAATTAAAACACATGTAAAGTTTCATTTTTCAGACTTCACTATTGATGATGAAAAACTTTCATGGAGCACTACCGGTGAAAAAGTTCCTGGTAAATTTTTCATTGAGAAAACAATGCATAATTCCTGGGTAGTAATAAAAGAAATTGAATCGAATGGAGGCTTAGGCCTAAACCATTACTCTATTGAAGAAATTCACCATTCCGGATCAAATAAATATAGAATTAAATTTAAAGAAGGCCTTGATCATTTTCAATATTCAAAAGTCATAGAATATCATTCAAAAAAGAAAGCTATTACATTTTCTCCCAAAAAGCCCTCCGATATTATAAAATTCAGTGATACAACAGATTACGAAGTTGTAAATTTGCAAGGAAATTCTCTTCTGAAAGGCAGGGGAAATTCTGTCAATGTTTCAACAATTACACCTGGTATATACTATCTAAACCTGGATAACAGAACAGAAAAAATTATAAAACGTTAACTTTTTCATTTAGGATCTTAAAAAAAACCTCTCTCCCTGACAAAAACTCAATATTAATAGGAAGATAGAAAACCGGAATTAGCAATAATTCCTTTTTCCAAACTTTTAACCTTGCAAAATCCTTTTCTGTGGTTAAGACTGGTAAATTATTTTTTTTCATTTCTGAAATATCTGAAAGAGAAAATTCGTAGTGATCGTTATAAACGAATTTTGAAGAAATTAAATACTCCTTTTCACAATGTGATATAAACGGGCCAGGGTTATCTATCCCGCAAATGAGGTTAAATCTTTTCGGAATTTCATTGCAAGTTCCTAGTCCCAGTAAAGGGTTGGAATACTTAATTTTAGTATAAAATATTGGGGTGCTAATTCTTGCATATTTATTTATTTTTACTTCTATTTTTTTCCTGTCGTTCTGATTTAATGTTTCCGGACATTTGGAAACAACAACAATATCAGCCCTTCTAGCTCCTGTTCTCGATTCTCTTAACCTGCCAAATGGCAAGAGAAAGTCATCATAAAAAGGTCTGTTAAATTCTGTAAGTAAAATATTGATTTTTGATGTTAATGGCCGATGCTGAAATGCGTCGTCTAACAATATAATCTCAGTGTCGCTATTCTTTTGTAGTATAGACTTAATACCATGGGGACGCTTTTCATCAACATACACATTAATACTGTCCTTGAACTTAGCGAAATATTGCAAGGGTTCATCTCCAATATCCTGTGAGGTACTTTTTTCATTCGCAACCACAAAACCTTTGGTCTTCCTTCCATATCCTCTGCTTAAAATGCTGATTTTCCACCCGGAGCTTTTATATTCATTAATTAAAAATTCAATAAAAGGAGTTTTACCAGTCCCTCCCACTCTTAAATTTCCAATGCAAATGATCGGAACATCAAAAGATTCTGATTTTAAAAAACCTATATCAAAAAGGAAATTTCGTAAAAAGGTAATTGCATTATAAAGGCATGCAAAAGGAAATAATAATAAAGACAGTATTTTCAAGGGCATTATATATAGTAAGAGACCAAAATAAGAGAAATTATTGTGTTAATAATTAGAAAAATGTTTATAAATTTGCGACCTTATTTTCAAAGTCGTTGAAAGGGTTGAAAAATTTAGTGATAGAAATCTTCCAGCTTAAGGCAGGCATACATCACTATGACTTTGAAATAAAAGATTCGTTCTTTCAATTGATGGGTACTTCTCTTATTGAGAAAGGAAATTTAAGGGCTGAAGTGATTCTGGATAAGAACACCGACTTCTTTAAATTGAATTTTCTAATTAAAGGTCATGTAAATTTAACATGCGATCGTTCGTTAGAAGAGTTTGAACAATATATAGACTTAAATAAAAGTCTGATTATCAGGTATGGGGAAAAAACGGAAGAAGTTAGTGATGATTTAGAAACCATTACGTCTGACACTTTGACCATTGATCTTGGAAGATATATTTATGAATATATCGGACTTGAAATACCATATAAGAAGTTACACCCACGGTTTAGGGAGCAAGTTTCTTCAAGTGACCAGGATCCACTGGTTTACCAAACAGAAACTTACAAAAAAAGTGATTTAGAGGATGATATTGATCCTCGTTGGAAAGCATTATTGAAACTTAAGGATAATTAAAAAGAAAATTAAAAATGGCACATCCCAAGCATAGAACCTCTAAAGCAAAAAGAGATAAAAGAAGGAGCCATCACAAAATAGCTGACAAAGCTATTGCGATATGTCCAACAACAGGTATGCCACATCTTTATCATAGAGCTCATTGGCACGAAGGTAAGCTTTACTACAAAGGCAAAGTAGTAATTGATAAAACACCGACTGTTTAACCTGGTCAATTCATGAGAATTGCAGTAGATGCGATGGGCGGGGACAATGCTCCTGACCTCGTTATTGAAGGAGCTATTTTAGCAAGCAAAGAATTAGCTTCAGAAACTAAACTAATTCTAATTGGAGATGAAACGATAATCACTTCAATTTTGAATAAAAATGGTGGTAAACCTTCCAATATTGAAGTTGTTCACGCTTCAGAAACTGTTGGTATGGACGAACATCCTACCAAAGCTATATCCCAAAAAAAGGATTCGAGTATCATTGTAGGATACCAGCTTTTAGCTTCCAAACAAGCAGATTTATTCTGTAGTGCTGGCAATACCGGTGCAATGCTAGTTGGAGCCATGTTTACAATTAAACCAATAGAAGGTGTCTTACGCCCAGGTATTGCTGGTTTTATTCCGCAAATATCCGGCAGATACGGAATCCTAATGGATGTTGGGGCTAATACTGACTGTAAACCGGAAGTTTTAGTCCAGTTTGCAGAAATGGCAAGCATTTTTGCTACAGATCTTTATCAAATTGAAAAACCCAGAGTTGGTTTAATAAATGTAGGAGAGGAAGAGCAAAAGGGTTCCTTGCTAACACAGGCCACTTATCAACTGCTAAAAGTTAATCCCAATATAAATTTCGTTGGCAATCTCGAAGGAAGAGATATCTACAGCGATAAGGTTGATGTAATGGTTTGTGATGGCTTTGTAGGAAATGTTATCCTTAAAGCATCAGAAGGGATTTATCCTTTATTAAAGAAAAGAAATTTTACAGATGCCTTTATAGACATGTTTCATTGGGAAACTGTTGGTGGCAGTCCTATTTTAGGTGTTAACGGCGATGTTGTTATTGGCCATGGGTCATCTGGCAAGATGGCAATCAAAAACATGATTTTGCTCTCTCAAAATCTCGCAAAATCTGAAATATCAAAAAAAATCAAAAACGCTTACAGTAAAGTAAGTTCTTAGCTACGCTAATGTCAAAAAAAATCCGAGCAGCCATTACTGGAGTTGGAGGCCATGTTCCTGATTATATTCTTACGAATAAGGAATTGGAGAAAATGGTTGATACAAATGACGAGTGGATAACCTCCCGTACAGGCGTTAAAGAAAGACATATCTTAAAAGGCGATGGGATGGGAACATCTCATATGGGTGAAAAAGCAGTAAGAGATCTCCTTAGGAAGACTAATACTGACCCAATGGAGATCGACATGATTTTATGTGCTACAGCTACACCAGATTATATTTTCCCTGCAACAGCCAATTTGATTTGCGATATGGTTGGAGCAAAGAATGCTTTTAGTTTTGATCTGCAAGCAGCCTGTTCTGGGTTTCTTTATGGGCTTGTCACAGCCCAACAATTTATAGAAACAGGCAAATACAAAAAAATTATTGTTGTAGGGGCCGATAAGATGTCTTCTATTATTGACTACACTGACCGTAAAACCTGCATTATTTTTGGGGATGGGGCAGCAGCAGTTATGCTTGAACCAGATGAATCTGGGAATGGAATTCAAGATAGTATTTTAAGAACTGATGGATCGGGCTTACCTTATCTTCACCTAAAAGCAGGAGGAAGCAGAAAACCAGCTTCTTTAGAAACTATACAAAACCGAGAACATTACGTTTTTCAGGAAGGTGCGACTGTATTTAAATTTGCCGTTACAAACATGGCAGGCGTTGCTGCAGAAATCATGGTAAGAAACAATCTTTCTTCGGACGATGTGGATTATCTTGTTCCACATCAGGCAAATAAAAGGATTATAGACGCTACAGCAGAAAGAATGGGTGTTGGCGAAGACAAGGTGTTAGTAAATATTGAAAAATACGGAAATACTACCGCAGCTACAATTCCACTTGTGTTGTGGGATTTTGAAAAAAACTTTAAAAAAGGCGATAATTTAATTTTAGCTGCATTTGGAGGAGGTTTTACATGGGGATCCTGCTATTTAAAATGGGCTTATAATTCTTAAAAATAAATGGCTTCGACAGCAGATTTTAAAACCGGTTTGTGTTTAAATTTCAAAAATGATCTTTACACAATTGTTGACTTTCAGCATGTTAAGCCTGGTAAAGGTCCTGCCTTTGTGAGAAGTAAACTGAAAAGTTTGACTACTGGCCGCGTAATAGAAAACACTTTCACTGCTGGCGAAAAAGTAGATACAGCCAGAATTGAAACACGTCCCCACCAATATCTTTTCAAAGAAGAAAGTGGATATACTTTTATGGACAGTGAAAATTTTGAACAGGTTACTATTCCTTCAAAACTTGTATCTGGGTTTGAATTTATGAAAGAAGGACAGGAAGTGACAATCCTGTTTCATGCTGAAACGGAAAAGGCACTTTCTTGTGAATTGCCACCTTTTGTTGCACTACAAGTGACTTATACTGAACCAGCAGTTAAAGGAAATACGTCTTCAAATGCGATGAAATCTGCAACTCTTGAAACAGGGGCTGTAATAAACGTACCTATGTTTATTGAACAGGATGAATGGATCAAGGTTGATACCAGAGATGGATCTTATTATGAGAGAGTAAAATAAAAGTGGTTTTTTCATTTTTTTCTAATAAACTTGAAGATTCAATAAGAAGAAATAAAATTTTGATTGACTTAATGGCTTAGCCTGACAATATTATGAAACCAAAGGAAATTCAAGACCTTCTTGACTTTATTGCAAAATCCGGATTAGCAGAAGTCAGCATTGAAACAGAACAATGTAAAATTGTGGTAAAAAGAGATTCTATACAAGGCCATGCATTGCCACAAATGCATATTGCCCAACCTATTCAAAGCTTGCCAACGGCGCATCCGCATTCTTTGCCAACACACTTGCCAGCAAAAGCTAAAGAAGAAGATGTAGTACCTATTACATCAGAAGGTACTTATCTTACTATTAAATCCCCTATGATCGGTACTTTTTACCGCTCATCTAGTCCAGATTCGGATAATTTTGCAAACATAGGAGATACTATAAGTAAAGGACAGACTGTTTGTATTATCGAAGCAATGAAATTGTTTAACGAGATCGAAACAGATATAGCAGGAAGAATTGTAAAAATTCTTGTAGAAAATGCCACACCAGTTGAGTATGACCAACCATTATTCCTTGTTGACCCGTCGTAAGCCCATTTCTATTTAATTATTATTCATTATTAATCAATCATTAAGCTCGTGTTTAAGAAAGTATTGATTGCAAACAGGGGAGAAATTGCCTTACGGGTAATAAGAGCCTGTAAAGAAATGGGAATCAAAACGGTTGCCATATATTCTACTGCTGACAAAGCAAGTTTACATGTTAAATTTGCCGACGAGGCTGTTTGTATTGGCCCGCCATTAAGTTCTTTATCCTATTTGAGTATTCCTAATATAATTGCAGCAGCAGAAATTACGAATGCTGATGCCATTCATCCTGGCTATGGATTTCTATCTGAAAATGCTGAATTCTCTAAAATTTGCCAGGATTATAAAATTAAATTTATAGGTCCTTCGCCGGAAATGATCAATGCGATGGGCGATAAATCCACTGCAAAGGCATATATGAAAAAGGCCGGAGTACCAACAGTTCCAGGTTCTGTAGGTCTGGTAGAAAATATTAAAGACGGCAAAAAAATTGCAAAAGACATAGGTTACCCTGTCATACTCAAAGCTACTGCGGGTGGTGGAGGTAAAGGCATGAGAATCATCAATGAAGATGCTGAATTTGATAAGGCATGGAATGATGCCAAACAAGAAGCAAGTGCTTCGTTTTCTAACGATGGGGTATATCTGGAAAAATTTGTAGTAGAACCCAGGCATATTGAAATCCAGATTTTTGGAGACAAACATGGAAATGTTGTCCATCTTTCAGAAAGAGATTGCAGTATTCAAAGAAGACATCAGAAATTGGTAGAAGAAGCTCCTTCTCCAATAATGACTGATAAATTAAGAAAAGAAATGGGAGAAGCTGCCATAAAAGGTGCTAAAGCCATTAAGTATGAAGGAGCAGGTACGATTGAATTCCTTGTTGATAAATTCGGAAAGTTCTATTTTATGGAAATGAACACGAGGATTCAAGTTGAACACCCTGTAACCGAAGACGTAACAGACACTGACTTGGTTAAGCAACAAATACGGGTGGCGGCAGGAGAAAAACTTTCTTTTGGGAACCTTATTCCTAAGCGTTGTTCCATGGAGGTAAGAATAAATGCAGAAGATCCAGGAAATGGTTTCAGACCTTCTGCGGGTAAAATCACCCAACTCCATTTCCCTGGAGGAAAAGGTGTACGTGTTGATTCACATATTTATGATGGGTATACAATTCCTCCTAATTATGATTCTATGGTAGCCAAACTTATTGTGACTGGTGAATCAAGGGAAGAAGTATTAAACAGGATGAAAAGAGCTTTACAGGAATTTGTTATAGAAGGTATTAAAACCACAATCCCTTTCCACTTAAAGTTGATGGATGATGCTGGTTTCAGATCTGGTAATTTCACGACAAAATATCTTGAAACTTTTGACTTTACAAGCTTGAAAGCTTGATAGATGTATTGAAATATTTTAGTTACTTAGCATTTGATCAAATATCCAACGTGGATAAAATAAAATTAGAAATATTAGGGTTATCCTCAAGTCAATCTCAGACTGGGTCGTTTGCATTAGTCTTAGGAGAAGAAGGTGGAAATCGACGATTGCCAATCATTATTGGAATGTTTGAAGCACAGGCAATCGCAATAGAAATTGAAAAGATCATCCCTAACAGGCCAATGACTCATGATTTGTTTAAGTCATTTTCTGCTAATTTTAATTTTTATGTTGAGGAAGTTTTAATTTCAGACCTAAAGGAAGGTGTCTTTTATGCCAAAATACACTGCTCTGACGGCCGTACCCATGTAGAGATTGATGCGAGACCTTCTGATGCTATTGCTATTGGCTTGAGATTTAATGTTCCGATATTCACTGTTGAATCCATCATGTCGGAAGCGGGGATATTGCTGTCTGATATAACCCCAGAAGAGTCTGCAACTGAATTGCCAGCTGAAAAAAAGAACCGTAAACCTTCTAAACAGTCTAAGTCTGCTGTAGAAAAGTCTGATAATGTTAAAAACTTAAGTAGTGAACAGCTTAAAACAATGTTAGAGGACGCTTTAAAAAACGAAGATTATGAAAACGCTGCTAAAATCAGAGATGAATTAAACAAAAGAAACTAAGGCTATCGGATTCAATAAAAAGGGAAGCCTCCAATATTTGGAGGCTTCCCTTTTTGTCAACTTCTTGATTCAGTTAAACAATAAATGTTGAGTTATCCTTGTTTAAATAAGAAGTCTGCAATGTTTCCGATCCTAGTATAAAGTCAAGCAGATCCTGATTTAATCTATCCCGGTGTGTATAAAATAAACCATGAGGGGCACCTTCATACACCAAATATTGACTATTAGGTAACAATTCAGAGGTTCTTGCGCTGCTTGCTTCAATAGGGACTATCTTATCTGCATCACCATGTATAATTAAGGTTTCTACATTTATGGATTCGATATCCATTCTGAAATCTGTATTTGCAAAAGCCATTGCTGCCTGCTTGGTTGCATTTGGAGATGCAATAGAGGCAAGATTCGTAAAGTAAGGTAAATACGAATTACTTACCGGGTGGTTTATAAGATTTACTCCGAAGAATTGTTTTCCAAAATTATCCAGAAAAGCAATCCTATCCTCATTTATTGCCTCCAAGATTTGTTGAAATACCTCAGAGTCAACGCCATCCTGATTATTTTCTGTTTTTAACATAAATGGCAAAACTGTACTAATTAGTACAACTTTTGTAACCCTTGAGGATCCAAATCGGCTTAAATATCGGGCAACTTCTCCCCCACCCATAGAGAAGCCTACTAATACAGCATCTTGTAAGTCCAGTTGAGTCATAACAGCATCTAAATCTTCAGCAAATGCATCATAGTTATAAAGCCCCCAAGGCTTACTTGATTTGCCGAAACCCCTGCGATCATATTTAACTACACGAAGATTGTTGTTAACCAAATCTTCAATTTGATATTCCAACATCTCTTTACTGGATGGCCAGCCATGTATAAGCACTACAGGACGTCCTTTTCCATAAGATTTATAGCATAGTTGTATCTCTTCTCCAGTGGAGAGATCTGTCGTTTGAATAAATTCCATGATGATAAGATTAAGGATTGGTAGTTCTTAATATTTTAATAAGTCCTTCCATTATGAAAAGACTTATTAAAACAGAAAAACCATGCCGTTCCAACTAAAAGTGAGACCTTATATTAATTATAATCTAAATATCCTGAATTCCTTAAGAATCCACAGTGGACTCACTTAAAAATAACAAAGAGATTATTCCTCCTTTTTGAAAAATTTATACGTTAATCCTGTAGTAAACAATGCCCCACCAATTCCAAGATCAATATTTGCGCCCAAATGCTCATTAAAGAAAACTCCCATACCAAAACCTGCACGGGCACCAATTGGGATAAAATTGTCAGAACCATAATTCCTGTAGCTCCCGTAACTGTTCTGTTGGTTTACGTTTGTACTCGTATAATTATACTTATAGTTTACATAACCAAATCCTACGTGTACATAAGGATCAACTTTAGAACTACTACCTAAATGTACAATAAATCTTCCTAGTGCAGTTATTCTTCCAAGGGATTCAGTGATGTCGTACTTATTTTGAATAACTAAGGGAGTTGAATAATAACCATCATTGTAGTTGTAGCCATAATTTATAGTTTCTGTTCTGGTTCCACTAACAGAGGTTTTAACATACCATATGTCCAACCCAAAGCCTATCCTTTTTGCAATCAGGTATTCAATTCTCCCACCAATAAAACCAGTCGATTTAGCATTGAATTTGTCGGTGCCATTAGAAGGATAATCATTTCTGAACTGATATTTATAAAACCAATCCGGGAACCCGTAATAAACATCTACAAATACATCTCCAGCTTTAGTCTGGGCTGAAATGTTATTTAAAACAAGGAAAAATACTGAAGCACTTATTAAAATAATTTTTTTCATAATTGTAGTTTAAATTGCTATATTATAAAGAACAGACACAATTTTATCTAATTCAAATTAATCTTTTAAAACTTTTTTAATCGCTCTCCTTTTGACCTTTATGGAACCTGTCAAAAAGATCTAAACCTATATTCATTTTGCCATCCTTTTCACGGGCTCGAAGGCGGAGATTGCCGTGTTGAATATCTTTAATTTTAAAATATTCACTGTTATGGTCTTTTAAATTGGATAAAGGGATTTGAATACTCAAATCCGTTTTATGTTTAAAACTAAAAATACCTTCTAAATAAAGACTTAATACAGATGAGCTTACAACCATTTTTTCTATATAAAGTTCCTCGCCTTCTAAAACAAAAATGTTATTTATTTCGTCGAACTGAATATGCATCATATCCCTATTTTTGAAAACCAAGTCTCCAACCTTTTTTAAAGGCAAGAAATTTTTCAATTTCCCCTGAGTTAACAGAATAGACATTCTACCCTTAATTGATCTTTGTATAGGCTCAAATGAACGGTTTGTTTGACAGTTAAAATTAACCTTAGAGTTAATTATCCCTTCCAGATTTTCGTTTGTAAGCGAACTTTGACCAAAATTGTTAAATCCATAGAATAGATTTGATGCATCAATATTCTTTAAATTAGCTTCCATTTTGACTTTACCAGAATCATTATCCTGAAAAATATAAGCACCATTTAAGGTAATTATTCCTTTTGCAGGCAGATATAGTTTCCAATTATTCAATGATATAGACTCATTAGAAATATCAACATTTCCACTTATATCATGAGCAACTAATTTCTTGTATTGAAATTTATGGAGGTTCACATCAAATTCCATCTCCATTTTACTTAAAATTTTATGCAAGTGACCCATGAATGGTTTAGTTACTTTTATATCATTTTCATCATATTTATGATCTCTTTTAACGAGTAAGTTGTTTAAATTGAAATACGGTGATGATATTCTCATTTTTGCTTTAATATTATTTTCAGGAAAAAGAAGATAAGGAAGCATATTTTTAAGATCAGCTTGAATTCTGACCTGGTTCTCATTCATTTTACAGGACAATCCTTTAACATTCATATCTGAATTAAGAAAATTTAAATCTCCGTTTATATTTGAGAAGGCGAGATGCTTTTTCAAAATATCTATTTTACCATCGGTTATATTTAAACCAGCATTTATATACCCTTTCATCATGATCGGGTCTGGAATTGTCTTCAAAGAAATGGGACCCTTTTGTTTAAGCTTAAATGAAAAATTGCCTCCCGAAAATTTATAAACAGAAGTATCTAAATAGTGATGAAAAGCTTTTAACGGACCACTTAATACAGCATCAACATTTGTTTGAGGAACATTTAAGTTGTGAAGGTCTCCTATTACTTTAAAGTTTATTTCCTTATAATTAAAATCTGAGGTCAGAATTTTGAGGACAGAATTTTCATCACTAGAAAGTTGAAGAGTATCGTAATGATTATTGAAGACACCATTTAACTTTACATTTTCCAGAAAATATTCTATTAGTCTTACTCTACTATTTTCAATTTGAAAATTCACCAGAGCAAATGGCTGAATACCAGGTTTGGTATCTAACACCAAATGGACTTGGGCACTAAGTCCATCATCAACATGAAATTTATTAAGTACTTTCTGTAAATGTGTATTCAATAATGAAATTGCTTTGTCATAATCGGTATTGGTTGTATTGATATCCAGGTATATTAGAGGCAGTTTCTTATTTAACCTACATTTTCCTGAAACTTCGTAAATCTGTCCTTCGCTATTTATTGATGACTGCAACAAAGTCAACAAACTGTCTGACTTATTATAACTCAAATGCAGCTTAAGTTCCAATTCCTTGTTTGCAAGAAATGGTCCTTTTAAATTATTAAACAATAAGCCTTCTGAAAAAACATGACCATTAACATGACAAACAACTTGATTTTCCAATTTCTTAACTCTTATTAAGACGTCATTACAAGCAAGTTGAATCCGTTTTTTTTTCTTATCATCCAAATAGACCAACGATACTTTTTTAAAGACTATTTTTTTAAGGTCAAAGTCCATTAAGGAGGACTTTACACTTTTGGTGGTAT
The DNA here is from genome assembly GCA_025360395.1 of Cytophagales bacterium. Classification (GTDB taxonomy): domain Bacteria; phylum Bacteroidota; class Bacteroidia; order Cytophagales; family UBA9547; genus UBA9547. The sequence continues at coordinate 16,133 of JANYCH010000199.1, forward strand.
CAGACTTTAATGACTTTCTGGAGAAAACAGACAGATTTGAATAACCTAAAGAATCTTTAAAGATGTTGAAACTGGCATTTTGAACTATTATACTTTTTACATCAAGTTCCTTTCGTAATAATTTAAAAAGATGAATCTGCAAATAGACTTTTTCAGCCTTGATTATTTCATTATTATAAACCGAGTCTTTTATCGTAAGGCCAATTAAAGTGACTGAAACAGATGGAAATTCTCTAAAAATGGTAAAGCTTATATTATTTAAATGTGCACTTCCTGTAATTCCATTATCAATTTCTCTATTGAAATACGCAAGAATATCCTTTTTATGTATGCTGGCGATAGAATATGCTATTATAAGGAGACTTATTAAAAATAAGAAAAACCAGAAAAAAACTTTAAAAATAAAAAATACAAATCTTTTCATCAGCGGAGCATTAAAAAATAAAGCCATGAAATTAATGGTTACTATTTAATCAGAAAATTTAAAAAGAAAATGAATAGAATGGATAGAAATAACAATAAAATTTGGCTGAAATATAAAGAATGTCAGAATTAAATATGGATTTATTATAAAAATAATTATTATTTCAGAATTAAATTTTGTATTTTAAAATAAATATTTACCTTTGTTAATGTTCAAGCCCGAACACATATCGACTTCTCTAAGGTTTAACCAAGACCTTCTCTGCACTTCAGATTTCTGTTGTTGTTGCCGCTAACTTTCCGTCGCAACGCCTTCTATCATTTCTTTAATATAAACTTCTTCGACATGAATAAGTCAGAAATCAAATTAATAAGTTTTAAAAAATTCTTTACTAAATACTTCAAGTTTCATTCAGACATTATTGTTTTTAACCCGGATGCAGATTATTCATATGAATTTAAGGATCCTCGCGTGTCGTTCCTTGAATTGAATATCAACAATGGCAACCAAAGAAAAGATTGGCTGGAGTACAGTTATTATCCCTTCTTAGGCTCTAGCCTAAATTTAAAAATAAACGATGAAAATGCATTATTTGGTTTTATAGGCAATAATTAAAAATTTGGCTACGTGTCCGAGTGGTTAGGTACGGGTCTGCAAAACCTTTTACAGCGGTTCGAATCCGCTCGTAGCCTCAAGTGAAAGATTTTCTTTTTTAACTAGTTAGTTAAAGCAGAATATAAATTCAGTTCCGATATTTTTTTGACTGTTTACTTTGATAGATACATTATACTTATCTAAAAGCTTTTTTACAATATAAAGGCCCATACCTGTCCCTTCTATATCATGATTGTCCATACGTTCAAACAGGTTAAATAACTTTCCTTGTTCTTCATCTGTCATCCCTCGACCGTTGTCTGCAACTGATAGATATTTTAGTCCATCCTGAGTAGTAAAATTCAGTTTAAGATAGGGAGCCCGGTCAGGATGTTTGTATTTTATTGCGTTTGTAATGAGGTTATAAAGCAAACTTTTAAAAGCAACCCTATTAAAAGTAAAATCTTCAACTTCAGAGAAGTTTTCGACAATTATTGAATTTGAATTATTTATCAGGGAAGTGATACTTGTTTCAATCTCTTCTAATACCGGTTTAACTTTGAAAGTCTCGAAAGAGGTACCTTCATTTTCTTTTCTTATTATATCAATTAATTCATTAATGGTGTTTTTAAGTTGTACAATAGCGCCTTCCTGCATTTTAATTATTTCAAACACTTCTGTTGAAATGGGGCTTTCCAACTCATCTTCTAATGCACTTATAAGTGCTTCCAGATTTGCGACCGGCAATTTCAGATCGTGAGAGGCTGTATAAACAAACTGATCGAGGTTATTATTAAGACTAATAAGTTTTTGATTATAAATCTGCAATTCAGCTTCAATAGTTTTCCTTTTCTCTATTTCAGCATTGAGGTCTGCATTCTTTATGTTCAGATCAGCGGTTCTTTGCTGAACAATTAATTCAAGATTATTATATGCTTCTTCAAGGTTCCTTTGCTGAATGTAAATGTCAATAAAAGAATAAACTTTAGATCGGGTAATTACCGGATCTAAAGGCTTAAACAGATAATCAACAGCTCCTTTGCTGTAACCTTCGGAAACATATTTGGATTCGTGGTTCAGGGCTGTGACAAATATGATGGGTATATTTTGAGAAGTTTTAGATTTCTTCAAAAAAGAAGCAACCTCATAACCATCCATTTCGGGCATTTGTACGTCTAAAAGTACCAAAGCAATATTGCCTTTGTAAGCAATTTTCAAAGCTTCGTTTCCCGAGGTTGCGCGAAGAAAATTAACAGACCTTTCTTCTAAATTTAGCAAATTCTCAAGAGCATAAATATTTTCTTCCTTATCATCTACTATGAGGACGTTGACAGAAATATCCTTTGGGTTTGAATTCATGTAACTATAACGTTGACATTAATAATGACTGTATTTCCTCCAGTTTCAAAATGTGATCTATCTTAACCCTTTCAATTGCAGAAAGTGGCATTGTTTTACTTATTGCCTCCATTGGATCCTGCACAATAGTCAGGCCACCCATTTCAGAGATTGCCTTTAATCCCTGGCTACCATCAGAATTTGCTCCTGTCAAAAGTATACCTATAAGTTTGTTTCGAAAAACCAATGAAGCGCTTTCAAATACTATGTCAATTGAAGGTCTTGAAAAAAGGACATTTTCAGAAACATCTAATGAAAAGGTCCTGTCTTTTTCTACTAATACATGATAATTTGCCGGGACAAGATATATGGTTCCTGGACGAATTTCTTCTTTATCAGTTACTTCTTTAGTATAAAGCCGGGTATTTTTTGTAATAACTGAACACAGGTTGCTTTCTACATTTTTTTGACGGTGAACTACAACAACAATCGGCAAAGGAAAGAAAACTGGCAAATCTTTTACGATTTTAATAACCGCTTCCATTCCTCCCCAGGATCCTCCGATCACAATGGCTTCGTAACCATTTTTTTTTATTTTAAAATTTTCTTCCATTAAGAAATACGCCTGTAAATCTTTTCCTTACTATCTATTACTTCAAAATTTTTCCTGTATCTGGAAGTACTTAATGATTCTTTATTTCCTAAAACAAGGTATCCAAATACAGGAAGGCTATCAAGGAACATGCCAATTACTTTTTCCTGTAAATCTCTTTGAAAATATATCAATACGTTTCTGCAAACGATTAAATTAAACTCATTGAAAGACGCATCACTAACCAAATTATGGGTAGAGTAAATTACGTTTGCTTTTAACTGTTCATTCATTATTGCATTATTATATCTCGCAAAATAATAATCGGATAATGAAGTATGACCGCCAGCATTGATATAGTTTTTTGAATAATCTTTCATAACAGACAAAGGATAAATACCTTCTGCTGCTTCATTTATTACTTTTTGATTAATGTCAGTAGCATAAATCCTGGTTTTTTTTAATATTCCTTCTTCTTTAAACAGGATTGCCAATGAGTAAACTTCTTCTCCAGTAGAACACCCAGCATCCCAAACACGAACATGCGGGTAAGTATCTAATTGAGGTATAACCTTAGCACGCAATTCTTTAAAGAAACCAGGGTCGCGGAACATTTCTGTTACATTGACAGTTATCTCCAACAGAAAATTATTAAAATGAAACTGGTCAATTTCCAAGTAACGCTTTAATTCTTCAACGGCTGACATCTTCATATTGGCCATATATCTTCTTATTCGTCTCTGAAAAGAAGCTATAGAATATAAAGTAAAATCGAACCCATACATTCCCTTTATAAACAAAAGTAAATCAAGATATTCGTCATCATCCAATTCTAAAAGTGCAGACATGTGAATTTTAAATCTGGTAAAGCCAAACTCTCATAAGAGAGATAAGTTTTGGTATATCAATAGGTTTTGAAGCATAATCAGAGATTCCAGCTGCCAGACATTTCTCTTTGTCTCCCGGCATTGCCTTGGCAGTTACTGCTATTATGGGCAAGTTATTAAATCTTTCATCAGCACGTATAATTTTAGTTGCCTCGATTCCATCCATTTCAGGCATCATAATATCCATTAAAACAATTTGTATGTCAGGGTTTTTATTCAATTCATCAATCGCCTGCTTACCATCGTAGGCAACCAAGACTTCCATTCCCTGATCTTCCAATACGTTGGTCAAGGAATAAATATTCCTCATGTCATCATCTGCTATGAGTACCTTTTTGTATTTTAAAGATGCTTCAGATTTGTTTAAATTTTTCAGGAATGACTCTGCCTTGTTAAGGGTTTTATCAATACTAAACAGAAATAATTTAACTTCTTCTAATAACCTGGTATAAGAATAAGCCGTCTTTATAATAATCGTATTTGCATATTTTTTATATGCTGCTTCTTCTTTCTCAGTTAAGTCTTTACCTGAATAAATAATGACTGGAATATTCTGGATTTGAACATTCTTTCTGATATTTTCTAAAACCTGGTAACCCGTCATATCTGGCAGGTTAATGTCCAATATCACACAATCAAATTCTTTAACTAAAAGCATTTCCAAGGCCTCTTTCCCCGAAAAGGCACTTTGAGATATCAGATCCTGGGTAATAAGTAATTCTTTTACTGCATTATTTTCAATAGTATTGTCTTCAACTATCAGGACGGTTTTTGTGGGGCTAGCCTCTTCATTCCTGTTAATATTTCCTAAAGTCTGATCCAACATCTGCAAAGTCAAGGGTTTCGGAATGAAAGTTTCCTGACCCAAATCTTTCGAACCTTCTTTTTCAAAGGCCGACATTAAATGGACCGGCACTTTCTTTAATGAGGGGTCATTTTTCAATTTCCTTAAAACTTCCCACCCTGTTGTATCTGGAAGTTGAATATCAAGTAGAATAGCGTCAGGATTACAGTTTTTAGCAAGTTCAAAACCTTCGCTTCCGTTACTTGCTGTAAACACTTCATATCCCTTTTTCTCAGAATAATCTACCAGAATATTACTAAAGTAAAAATCATCTTCGATAATCAGGATCCTGGTTTTCCCTCCTATAATTTTCCCTTTTTTAAATTCAACAGCTTGCGCTGTTTTTATTTCCTTCACATTTCTGGCTGGCTGTTCTCTTTCAACATTCTCAATAGGTTGAGGCGCTTCCAGCAGATACGGCAAATAAAGAGTGAAGGAGCTTCCTTTTCCCAGTTCACTTTCAAACTGAATTTCTCCGCCTAATAATGCTGCCAGGTCACGGCTTATGGTTAAGCCCAATCCGGAACCTCCAAATTTTCTGGTTGTAGAAAGGTCTGCCTGTTGAAAAGCTTCAAAAACAATGTGTTTTTTATCTTCCGCAATACCAATCCCAGCGTCTTTGACAGTAAATGCTATTGTTTTACCATTTTTCAAATTGGTATTGGCAAACTTTACTTCATTCCCTACTCTGTGTATATTGTATTCAATCGATTTATCCTTCGGAGTAAATTTAAAAGCATTTGATAATAAGTTCTTCAGGATTTGTTCTACCCTAAAACGGTCGGTACGGATAGTTTCTGGCAGGGCAGGATCTATAAAAACTTTAAAATCTATCTGTTTTTCTAAGGCAAGGTCTTTAAATTGGCCTTCAAGATTGAATTCATCAATTTTATACTCACTTAATTCAAGAGCAACTTTTCCAGATTCAATTCTGGCAAGATCTAATATTTCGTTTATTAGTTTTAGAAGGTCGTTCCCTGACTTTTCAATAACACCGGCATGTTGAGTCTCTTTTTCGGATAAGGTATTATTCCGGTTGTCCTTTAATATTTTGGCAAGGATCAGAATACTGTTTAATGGTGTCCTTAATTCGTGCGACATATTGGCCAGAAAATCTGACTTATATTTACTAACCATTTCGAATTGTTCCATTTTAAGCTGAATTGCATCTTTTGCATTTTCAAGCTCCTGGTTTTTGTACCTTAGGCTTTCATATTGTTCTTCAAGTTCATTGGTTTTTTCCTCCAATTCGGCATTTTTTTCCTGTAGTTCTTCTTCACTTGTTCTCAATTCTTCTTCTGAAGCCTGCAAAAGATCCCTTTGATAACGGATTTCTTCATTAATCTGCCTTAATTCTTCCTGCTGGGCTTCAAGTTCTTCTGCCTGGTTTTGAACTTGTTTTAGAAACTCTTCAGTTTTCATTTCTGACTTTATTGCGAACAAGAATGTAGCAACAGTAAGATTAATGCCATTCAGGAATTCTAAATCCTTCTTGTCAAAATTATTTTTATGTAATAATTCTACTATTGCAATTGTTTTATTGTGATGATAAAAAGGAAGTAAAAGTATACTGGAAGGCTCAATATTTACAAAAGTTGACTTTATTGTCAAACTGCCATCCGGTACATCGTTTATTATAGTTGGTTTCATATCAAGTACGACCTGACCAAGTAAACCCTCTCCTGATTTAAATTTGGAACGGGTATTCGAAGTATTTTCAAATGCAAATTGGTTTGTCAATTGAAACTCATCATTTTCATCCTGAATAAATAAAATTCCAGAATTACTTTTGGTAAAATCGCATAAGAAACGTAATAGCTTATCTCCAAAACTTTCCAATTCCCTTTCCGGTCTCAACAAATCATTTAGTTCAGTCGATTTTGAGAGTAGATAGTTGTTCTTATTTAATTCTGTTTGACTCAATAAAATTTGTTCATTGTTAGATTTGAGTTCGGCATTTAGCCTGGAAAGTTCCATTTCTGCAAACTCCCTGATTTTAATATCTTTGGAGATAAGGTAGAAAGACAGCAAGGAAACTAAAACTGCTATCATGGATGTAATACCTATAATATAGGGTGTAATAGTAGCAAATTGTTCAACTCCCTTTATCCTGATATTCAACAACCTGTCTTCTTCAATTTTCATTTCGGCTATGATAGCCCTACATTTAAACATAATTTCCCTGCCCTTTAACATATCATGAACAGGCATTCTATGTTCGGCTTTGTAAATTCTTATAACAGAATCTAATGTGGAGAATCTTAGATTAATATACGGCACAAGCCTTCTAATGCTATTCTGTTGCCTGTCATTGTCTATTGTAAGAGCCCTTATTGATTCTACGGATTCCATAGCCCTTTCGTGGCTTCCATTGTAAAGTGAAAGAAAAACATCTTCTCCTGAGAGCAAATAACCTCTTTGTGAAGTTTCCCCATCTTTAAGACTAGAAAGCACATTCTCAAGACTTTTTAATACTTCATTGGTGTGGTCAACTAATTTAGACATCTTAATTAACTCCCTTATACTGAAAAAGGACAGCAAGGAACTGATGATCAATATGATTAAAGAAAATCCTAACCCGAACTGTATTTTCTTATTTAGGGTTACGTTAGAAAAATTTAAATTTGACATTAAAGGTTTATTTCGTGGATTAATATTTGTCTTAAAACAATTTCAAACAATCTTAACAAAATTTAAAAATTCCATTCGTTTCATACTGATATATAAGAACTTATAATAATCCTGTATCAAACTGTTTTTCAAATAGTTATTTAAAAATCTAAATAACATACAACTAAAAAAACTTTGCCATAAGGTACGCATGAAACCATAAAAAATTATATTATTGTTATTTAATACTTCTAATTTAATAAATAAGACAAGTGGATAAAAATAAATATTATTTATCCTTTTCGAAACAAAAATCCGAATATTGACCAAAAACAATATTTTTAAATATTATAATTAGTAAAATTTGAATATTTCAGAATAATATTTTGTAATTACTTGAAGCATCCCTATATTTGAAATGCTTATTTATCTTTTTGAAAACATTCATTCCTTCTGGTTTCTATATCCTTCACAACATAGATTTTAGGCAGGTATAACAAGACAGAGCCACAATGAAAATCAGGAGAATTATAGAAAAACATGATAAGGCAGACATTGAGCATGAGGAATTAGGCATACCGCCTTTAGAAGAATCAGTTCACGAAGAACCATGGAGCCTCCTCAAAAAATGCTTAGTGGCAGCATTCATTGCAATAGGTGTGGTAACTGTAGTTTATTTTCTGCTTCAATTCCTTTTTCCCGTTTTTACTGCTGAAAAAGTTGTTCAATTTATTGATGTATTTACCCAGAAAAAATTCTGGACATATGTATTTGTTGGCCTTGGTGCACAAATGATTGATGGGGCTTTAGGAATGGCATATGGAGTTAGTTCTACAACCTTTTTATTGAGTGCAGGTGTAGGGCCTTCCGCAGCAAGTGCAAGTGTGCACATTGCCGAAATGTTTACATCAGGTATATCCGGCATTTCTCACCTCAAATTTGGGAATGTTAACAAAAAGCTATTTAAAAGTCTTTTATTTACCGGTGTACTTGGAGGAATGCTAGGTGCATTTCTATCAACACAAATAGATGGTAATATTCTAAAGCCTTATATATCAGGATATTTGCTTATCATGGGCATTGTAATTATAAGGAAGGCTGTTAGAAAGAATGTTAAAAAGAAAAAGACAACCAATATACGCTGGCTGGCTTTGTTTGGCGGGTTTGTTGATGCAGTCGGTGGTGGAGGTTGGGGACCTGTAGTAACTACTACACTTGTTAGCTCAGGAAGAGACCCTCGTTATACGATAGGTTCGGTTAACCTAGCCGAATTCTTTGTCGCAGTAGGTACGGCTTTGTCATTTGCCCTTTTCATGGGCCTTCAGGAATGGCAAACAATAGGTGAACTTGGTGTTATTATTTTAGGCTTAATAGTGGGTGGAATGTTTGCAGCGCCATTTGCTGCTATAATATTAAGACATGTAAAGGCAAAAAAACTGATGATTTTTGTTGGTATACTTATTATTGTTTTGAGCCTTCGGACACTGCTGAAAGCATTATTTGGAATACAATTATTCTAAACCTGAAAAAAAAATGGATCAGTTATTACTACAGGAAGTAAGGAGAATTGCGGGACAAATTTCAAATGAAGTAATTTTCTACAGGCGGCATTTGCACCAAAATCCCGAACTTTCTTTTAAAGAATTTAAAACTTCCGAATTTATTGCCCAAACACTAATCAGCAAAAATATTCAGGTAGAATATGTAAAAGAAGGGATTGCCCAGACAGGATTGGTTGCATATATAAAAGGCAAAAATCCTGAAAAAAAACAGGTCGCTTTAAGGGCAGATATGGACGCATTGCCTATTCAGGAGCAAAATAGCGTAGATTATAAATCTGAAAATGAAGGAATTATGCATGCTTGTGGACATGATGTACATTCATCGTCCTTGCTTGGCACTGCGATAATCCTTAATGACCTAAAAAATGAGTTTGAAGGAACAGTAAAATTAGTGTTCCAGCCTGGTGAAGAATTAATTCCCGGAGGAGCTTCATTGATGATAAAGGCTGGCATTTTAGAAAACAAATCCATAAAGAGCATGTTTGGCCAACACGTGGCGCCACAAATTGAGGCAGGAAAAGTCGGTTTCCGTTCCGGAATATATATGGCAAGTGCAGATGAAATTTACCTGACAATTAAAGGAAAAGGCGGTCATGCTGCCATGCCAGACACTACTGTTGATCCTGTGCTTATTATGGCACATGTCATTATTGCCCTTCAGCAAGTAGTAAGCCGCAATGCCAATCCTAAAATACCAACTGTATTATCCTTTGGTAAAGTAGTTGCTGATGGTGCAACCAATATCATTCCAAATGAGGTAAAAGTAGCCGGAACCTTTAGAACCTTGAATGAGGAGTGGCGTGCAGAAGCAAAAAAAAGAATAACTAAGATAGCCACCGGAATTGCCGAAAGTATGGGAGGGACCTGTGACGTCAATATTCTAGATGGATATCCTTACCTGGAAAACAATCCTTTACTTACCGAACGGGCGAAAGAATATGCTAAAGAATTTTTAGGTGAAGAAAATGTTGTTGACCTGGATATTTGGATGGCATCAGAAGATTTTGCTTACTATACACATCATGTAGATTCGTGCTTTTATAGATTAGGTGTACGAAATGAAGAGTTAGGTATTACTTCGGGAGTTCATACTCCAACCTTTAATGTTGACGAAAAAGCATTAGAAGTCGGCAGCGGATTGATGGCCTGGCTTGCTATTAAAGAATTAGAGACTGAGCTCTCATAAGTACATAATCAATGAACCTCATCAATATCTCTCCTCTCTGGAACGAATACGAGCTTATAGACTCAGGGAATTTTGAAAAGCTTGAACGCTTCGGAGAGTTTACCCTTGCCAGGCCTGAACCACAAGCCATGTGGGACAAAACATTACCCGATGAGGAATGGAATAAAATGGCTCACGCAAATTTCAGAAGAGACGAAAAAAACCCTGAAAAGGGGCTTTGGACTTTAAAATCTTCTATGAGGGAACAATGGTTTGTTTCTTATAAATTCAACAATCTGGACCTGAAGTTCAGGTTAGGTTTATCATCATTTAAACATGTTGGTTTATTTCCGGAACAAGCTGATAACTGGAACTATATTTACCAGAAAACAGCATCTTTTGGAAAGCCCAAAATCCTGAACCTTTTTGCCTATACCGGCGGAGCATCTCTTGCAGCCAAAGCAGCAGGTGCAGATATAACACATCTTGATTCTGTAAAACAATGTATTTCATGGGCCAAAGAAAACATGGAAGCAAGCAAATTGGATAACATCCGCTGGTTAGTTGAAGATGCTTTTAAGTATGTAAAAAGAGAAGCTAAGAGAGGTTCAAAATACCAAGGGATAATATTGGACCCACCTGCATATGGTCGTGGTCCGGAAGGCGAGAAATGGATTTTGGAAGATTGCCTCAATGAAACTTTGAAATGTTGTGCTCAAATTTTAGATGATAAAGGATTTTTAGTCCTTAACCTGTATTCTATGGGTTATTCAGCATTGCAAGCCGAAACCTTGATTAGGTCTGTATTTGGAAACAAAAAAATAGAAATCGGGGAATTTTATTTTGAGGACAAAGCCAAAAGAAAATTACCTCTCGGACTTTTTGCCAGGTTCTAGCATATTATTTAGTCCCGATAATTTCAAATTCAGTCCTTCTGTTTAGTTGCCTTCCCTCTGGATTATCGCTTCCATCTGCCTTTTTATTGGGGGCAATTGGTTTTTCAGACCCGAATCCAGCAAACTTAAATCTGTCGTTGGTTATCCCTCTGGTGATAAGGTAATCGACAACAGCCTTTGCTCGTTTCTCAGACAACGATTTATTGTATTCTGCAGTCCCTAGATTATCAGTATGGCCTGAAATCAGTACAATGATATTTGTTTGCATCATAACAAGAAAAAGCTGCTGAAGCTCAGGAAAAGATTCTGAACGGAGTGTTGCCTTATCAAAATCAAAAAAGATGTTTTTAAGGATAATTTTAGTCCCGACAGACACTTTTTTCAAATCCACATCTACAACAAACTCCTGATAATTGGTACTCAATGGAATGTTAAAATTTTCAGAATGAAATAGGTATGACTCCTTGTTAACTGAAATACCATAATTTTTACCTGATGGCAGTACAATTAAATATCCTCCGGTAGCATTATTTGAGGTAATTTCACCTATTACTTCATTTTTGGTATTGTCTGTTATAGTTATCTTTCCTTCTAATGGTTGCTTTGTCACTGCATCACGGATAGTACCTTTTAATATGGTTATTGGATTAACAGTTGATGTTTGTGCAATATTTAAGTTAAAATCCTTTTTCACAAGATGATCCTTTACTTCTACTTTATGTGTTGCAACAGCAGTAGCATTAACCTCTTTAGGCATTGAAATTTTGTAAATATCTTTCTCTCCATATGTATCTTCTTTGGCTGAAGAAAAATAACCAGTCCTGCCATCAGCTGAAAGCACAAAATAAATATCATCATCAGGCGAATTGATTGGATAGCCTAAATTATCGGGCTCTTTAAACTGTCCATTTTCCAATTGAGACTTAAATATGTCATACCCACCCATTGTACTATGGCCCTCTGAACTAAAATACAAAGTAGTTCCATCGGGATGGATAAAAGGAGAATCTTCATCTTCTTCCGTATTTATTGTGGGACCAAGGTTGACAGGTGCAGACCATTTCCCTTTTGTGTCCTTTGCAATTTTGTAAATATCAAAACCTCCATACCCTCCTGGGCGATCACTGTTGAAATACAATGTTTTACCATCTGGAGTGATAGAACAATGTAACTCTGAATATTTGGTATTTATTTCCTTAAAAGGCTTCGGTGCATCCCAAACTATACCGTTTAGCTTTGAAATATAAATATCACCACCATTATTATCACGATATAAAAAAAGTTGGCTACCGTCAGGCGCTAAACCAATACTCGCATCGTGTTGGTCTGTATTTATAGGATAACCCATATTTTTAGGCGCAGACCATTTGCCATTTACATTAGTCGAAATATAAATATCTTCAAAAAATTCACCGTTTTGGTCCTTTACATCTCCGGTAGTTCCTTCTCTTGTAGAAGTAAAAACCATTTCACTTTCATCTGCCTTAATTACAGGAACATAATCACTTGCTTTGGAATTGACTTCTTTTCCTAAATTTTCGATTTTAGCAGTTACAGGATGAGCCAGTAGTACTGCACCAAATTCACACTCTTTTAGTCGTTTCTTGATTATATCATTGTCTTCTGGTGTAGCGTGGTATTTATGAAAGAGTTCATAACTGATCTTAGCTTCTCCAAATTCAAGGTTTAACTGATGTGCCTGACCCAAAAGGTATGTGATGGACTCATCTACTTTAGAGTTTTTATTATATGCCTTCTGAAGGTAAGACAACGCCTTTCTGTTGAAAGGAGAATGAATAAGACAATAACCATAGCGGAAATTCAGGTATGCATCTTCCGAATTAATATTTAGTGCATCTTTATAATAGGCAAGGGCCAGTTTGTAGTTTTTATCATCAAATAATTGGTCTGCTTGCCTGGTTAACTTTTTAATGTTCTGAGAAAAAGCACAAATAGAAATCAGGCAAAATGCAATTCCTAAAACAATATTGTTAATCCTCAAGGTGTCTTACGTTTATGGAAATTTCTATTCTTCTGTGAAGTTTGCTATCATCTTGTGCATTTGGCACTTTTTTATCTTCAACGTATTTGGAAGTAATCATATTTGAGCTAAACCCTCTGTGAACTAGATATCTAACTATGGCATCTGTTCTTTTCTTCGCCAGTTCTGCACCTTCTTTGGAATTACTTTCTGAATGGCCTTCGACAAGAATTGGTAATTTGTTTTCCTTTAACAATTTAACAAATTCAAGCAAATCTTTATTTACAGAATCGGTAAGATCTGTTTTCTTACCAGGGAAATACACCCTCATTTTATACTTATTGTCTTTCACCGTAATCAATTTTGTAGAAAGTGGATCAGTAGATTTTACATATTTATCTTCTCTGGTTTTTCTTTCTCTTTCCAAACTGTCCCTTTCTTTTCTAAAATAAAAAGCATTAAAAGTGTTTTCATATCTGGTTTTGAATTTAAACTTATCTACAAAAATAAATTCACTTCTTCTATTCAATTGTCTGCTTTCCGGAGTAATGTTATTTGCTACAGGGAAATCTTCTCCATAACCGACTGGCAATAACCTGGTTGAATCTATTCCGTTTTCAACAAGATATTTAACCACAGCTTTTGCCCTGTTTTTAGAAAGTTTCATATTATAAATATTATTTGCAATAGAATCTGTATGTGCAGCTATCTCAACATATTTATCAGGATTCGATTTTAGAAGCTTTACCAATCTGTCAAGTTCAGTTTTAGATTGTGGCCTTAAAGTCGATTTATCGTAATCAAAAAATACATTGTTCAATACTGCGACTTTATCAATTTCACCCACTGGTTCCAGTTCGAGATTTTGTTCTATTTCCATGAATTTGTCAGCCTCCTGAATGTTTATATGCTCTGAATGAAATACATATCCCTCTGCTTCAGCTGTTACAGAAAAATCTTTTCCTACAGGCAAAACTAAAACATACTTACCTGTTAAGCTGTTAGAATTAATTACCCCAACAATCTCTCCTTTTGAAAGATTAAAAATATTCAGTACTGCAGCTACAGGTTTATTGGTTTTTTTATCGGTAACTTTTCCTTTAAGCACAACAACAAAATTGCTTACCTCTTTTTTACTTGCCATGTAAATATCCTTTTCTCCATAAGTATCAGCTCTTATTGAAGAAAAATAAGCTCGTGTACCATCGGCAGACCATACTAAAAAAAGATCGTCATCTGCAGTATTAATAGGATAACCCACATTTTCAGGTTCAGACCATTCTTTTGTATCTTCATTATAAACTGTTTTAAATATGTCATAGCCGCCCATAGAAGCATGCCCCATAGAACTAAAATATAGAGTTTTACCATCTGGGTGGATATATGGACAATCTTCATCAAATTCTGTATTTACTTTGATACTAAGGTCTTCAGCAACGCCCCAATTCCCATCAGCCATCCTCCTGGAAACATAAATATCTTTGTGGCCTTTGCCACCTGGTTTATCGCTTGTGAAATACAATGTCCGTTCGTCAGCTGTAATACTTGCATGAGATTCCCAATAAGGTGAATTGATATTTTCACTCATCTTAACAGGTTTCTTCCAATTTGCGCCATCCAGGTCGCTTACATAAATATCTCCTGCTAAAATCTTATTACTGGGTTGAGGCTTATAGAGGAATAGTTCCTGGCCATCCGGTGAAAGCCCAATTGCAGCATCATGCCCGTTAGTATTTATTACCGGACCTATACCTTTTGCTTCTCCCCACTCTTTGCCTTCTTTCACAGAAATATAAACATCTTCAAAGTAACAGTTGTGGAGTTCGTCAAAACCTCCACCGGTTGTAGTATTTCTTTTTGAAGTAAATATTAATTCCGTTTCATCAGCAGATATAACAGGGGCATAATCTGAATATTTAGAATTTATTTTTGGTCCAAGATTGGTAATCTCATAGTTTAAGGGGTTGGCCATTAACTTTTTAGCCAGTTCGCACTGAGCTATTAATCTGTTGATTTCCTTATTATCTGCCTCAATTATGGGTTTTTTATCATTCACATATTTCCTGTGGTGACCATAACTCTCAATAGCCTTATCAAATTGATGATCAAGATGATAAATCCTTCCTAGCATTAAGTCCATTTCATGGTGCTTGTGCAATAGCTTTTTGGCTTTTAAAAAATAGGGAAGAGCTTTTAATTTGTATTCAGAATTATAATAACAAACACCTATCCTGTAATTTATTTCAGCATTGTCAGGACTTAGGCTATCAAGTCTAAGATATAGGGGAAGTGCCTGGGCATATTCCTCCACACGAAAATATTCTGTCGCATTAGATTTTATCTCCCGAATGTTGTTTTGTGCAACCGACTGATTTACAATAATTAAAAAGATAAAAAAGTAAAAAATGATGCCTGATTTAAACATAGGTTTCTTTTTTTTATATAGAAGTGCGTAAAAATAACAAATTACTTGCTTTCTATATTTAAGAAAGAAATATTTGTATCATTTACAGTTAATAATTTATTATTTTGACAACAAAAACCCTCTATCTAATCCCTAGTAATTTAAGCGAAGCCCCCGTTCCGGGCATGTTACCCCCATTTTTACTGGATGTAATTTTAAAAACCAAATATTATTTTGCAGAGGAGTTAAGGACATCAAGAAGATTTATCTCTTCTTTAAAACTAGGGATAAAAATTGAAGGCCTCCAGTTTTATGAATTAAATAAGAAAACCAGCAGGACCGAATTGAAAGATATTTTACTCTCAATTCCTGCTGAGGTGGAAGAAATTGGTGTAATGTCAGAAGCTGGATGCCCTGGGGTGGCCGATCCTGGTGCGAAAATTGTTGCCATTGCACATGAACAAGGTTGGAAAGTAGTTCCTATTCCCGGCCCTTCCTCAATTATATTAGGTTTAATGGGGTCTGGTTTTAATGGACAGCAGTTTTCTTTTGACGGATACCTTCCTATAAACAACGAGGACAGGGCAAAAGCAATGCGGAAAATTGAAGAAGATGTGAATAATAAAGGAACGACACATATTTTTATCGAAACCCCATTTAGAAACCAAATTGTTTTGGTGGAGCTTTTAAAAAACTTGAATCCCCAAACTCTTCTTTGCCTTGCAATAAACCTTACCTCAGATACAGAATCAGTAGTGACAAAAAGAGTTGCAGTCTGGAAGAATAATATTCCGAATATACACAAAATACCAACTATATTTCTGATAGGAAAGTCTGAAGCAAAATAATATTGCGAATTATACCCAATAGTAAAAATTTATTTTTTTTATTTATTTCCCTGAATACCTTTGTTCTTTTAATAGAATATTCATTTAAACAGATTAATTTAAAATGGCTTTATTATTCACTTCAGAATCAGTTTCGGAAGGACATCCGGATAAGGTTGCTGACCAGATTTCAGATGCTATCCTTGATGCCATGCTAGCACAGGACCCTTCATCACGTGTTGCCTGCGAAACCCTTGTTACAACAGGATTAGCAGTAGTAGCAGGAGAAATTACAACTAAAGCATATGTTGATGTTCAGGAAGTAATCAGAAAAACAATTGCGAATATTGGATACACCAAAGCGGAATATATGTTTGAAGCCCGCTCTTGCGGAATCATCAACGCACTGCATTCCCAATCTCCAGACATTGCGCAAGGAGTAAATGAGGGAGAAGGTTTAGACAAAGACCAAGGGGCAGGAGATCAGGGAATGATGTTTGGCTACGCCAGCAAAGAAACACCAGAATATATGCCAATGGCACTTGCTTTTTCTCACCGTATAGTAAAATACATGGCTGAAATAAGAAAAGCTGGTAAAATGATGACCTACCTGAGACCAGATACTAAGTCACAAGTAACAATTGAATATGACAGTAAAGGAAAAGCTTTAAGAGTAGATACTATTGTTGTTTCAACACAGCATGATGATTTCGTTAAACCTGCTGACAGCAGCAAACAAGCAAAAGAAAAAGCTGATTCTGCTATGTTGGAAGTAATCAAAAAAGATATTCTGGAACAAATAATTCCTGCATGTATCCCAAAAGAATTACTTGATGCTAAAACCAAATATTATGTAAACCCAACAGGGGTTTTTGTAATAGGTGGGCCTCACGGTGACTCTGGCTTAACAGGCCGTAAAATTATTGTGGACACTTATGGAGGAAAAGGAGCACATGGTGGAGGTGCATTTTCAGGGAAAGACCCTTCTAAAGTTGACAGAAGTGCAGCATATGCTGCAAGGCACATCGCTAAAAACCTGGTCGCTGCAGGTGTGGCAGATGAAGTATTGGTACAAGTTGCTTACGCAATCGGAATTGCGAAACCAGTTTCAGTTAATGTGAACACTTACGGTACTAACAAAACAGGTTTGAATGATGAGCAAATTGCGACTGAAGTGGCCCAGATATTCGACCTTAGGCCTAAAGCTATTATTGACAGGTTTGGATTGAAAAACCCTATTTATTCTGAAACGGCGAAATATGGCCACATGGGGCGGGAGCCTTATGAAAAAGAAGTTGATGTAAACTATGTCACCTTGGAAGAAAAAGGCAACCAGGTAATTGAAGTACGTACCGCATCTAAAAAGAAAGTCCAGTTCTTTGGTTGGGAAAAACTTGACTATGTTGATAAACTGAAGAAAGCTTTTTCTTTGTAATAAAAATTAATTAATAAACATGAAAGGCTGCCCTAAAAGCAGCCTTTCATGTTTTAAACTTTATACGTGATTTTTAAAGACAATGTGGTCAAAGATGGTTGGTAAAACCTCTGTAAATAATTGACTCAAAAGGGTTTCGATAGTATATATTGAAACTCTTTTGAATTTCAATAATATGTCAAAAAAAAATCTTGTTGGGGTTGTCATAGTAAAGAGGTA
>JANYCH010000090.1 GCA_025360395.1 Cytophagales bacterium
TCAAGCACTGAGATAGAAAATGCCAAAATGGACGCCAAAGATGCAAATGCTGATGCTAAAGAATATAGTAAAGTGGGCGTTGATAGTATGGCAAAAGATGTGGAAGAGCAATCAAAACAAAAAGACGGTTTCGAAGGAAAACAAAGCCAATACTAAAAGGCTGAAGGCCTTTAGCTAAAAGATATTAGCTAAAGGCCATTACCCATAAGCCTTTATAAAATATTTAAACTCTGCTCTTTAATTTTTTCAAGGTAGTCTTTCATTTCTACCACCAACTTTTGGATTACAACATCATTTGCCTTTGAACCAATGGTGTTTATTTCCCTACCAATTTCCTGGCTGATAAAGCCTAGTTTTCTTCCCGGGGTTTCTTCCTTTTCCATTGTTTCAACAAAATAATCCAGGTGGCTTGCTAAACGGACTTTTTCCTCTGAAATATCAAGTTTTTCAATATAAAAAATCATTTCATGTTCAAACCTGTTCTTGTCAAAAGCATCGTTGGCAACAAGTTCCTGCATGTGAACGGTAATCCTGGCCCTCAATGCATCTAATCTGAAAGGGTCCTGAACTCTCACTTTTTCAAGCAGTGCAGCAATATGTTCAATATATTCTTTGAGCGTAGTATGAAGTACTTTCCCTTCATCTCCCCTGAACTTCTTACATTCTTCAATAGCCTGCTCCACACAAACCATCATTATTTTAGATTCGTCCTCCGTAACTTCGCCTTCCTGTGTTTCCTGGACAACACCTTGCATTCTCAAAGCTTGTGAAAACAGGGTTGAATCATCCACATTTCCTGTGTGTTTGGCCAATAACCTTAAGTCCTGAAAATAGGCAATGGCCACCTCGTGATTTACCTTACTTTTTAATTCAACCTGTTTATGGTTAAGCTCAAAATCTACACTTAAATTAATCTTTCCTCTATCCAATGCATGACTTAGCTTATTCCTGATTTCCAGTTCTTTATCCGAAAACCTCCTTGGCAATCTAATGGAAATATCTGCGGATTTGGAGTTTAGTGATTTGACTTCAACGTGAAAATTATAATCGTCCATTTCGATTTTGGCCCTGCCAAAACCTGTCATTGATTGTAACATGTTAGTGTATTGATAGAGAATTGGAAAGATCCTTTCAGATCAGATAAGAAAAATATTAACGGGATAAGGATACTAAACCATTTACTGCTTCTACTGCAACTATTTCTGGAACAGCTCTTTTAACTGCTTCTTCTATTCCTGCCTTCATAGTCATTGTAGACATAGAGCAATTGCTGCAAGTTCCTGTAAGTTCTAGCCTTACAATATTATCTGTAGTAATTTCAACAATTTTTACATCGCCGCCATCTGCCTGAAGGTACGGACGAACTGTATCAATTGCTTTTTCTACTCGGTCAAGTAACTCCATAACTATTTAGAATGAGTACAAATATCGCCAATATATGGCTCAATTCAATGTAATCAGATTAATTTTTCTTGCCTAGGTACTCTATCCATTCTTTGTCAATAGGCCCAGAAAAATCCCTAAGGAACATGATAAAAGAAGGTTTAAAGGGTCTCTGCCTCAAAGGCATTTTGGCTTCTTCTGGGGTAAGGTCACCTTTTCTTGCATTACAGGACTTGCAGGCTGTAACTAAATTATCCCAACTCGATCCGCCCTTTCTGCTTTTTGGCATCACATGATCTAAGGTAAGATCACTGGAGACGCCACAATACTGGCATTTATGATTATCTCTTCTGAAAATATTCTGACGGCTAAGCATTACACCCTTATACGGAATTGGCACATAATCCCTCAAGCGAATTACACTTGGAATTGGGAAATGAGAAGACACAGTGTGATAATAGGAATTTTTAAAATCTGTGATCATTTCAGCCTTTTTCATGTAAACCAAAAGAAAGGCGCGGGTTGAAGGGCATATTGTCAATGCCCTGTAATCCTGGTTCAATACTAGCGTCTTGTTGTTCATACGGCAATGTTATTTAGAGCCTGTCAAATAATACTTCTTATACCATCCAATTTGTGTGAATAAAGTCCTGAATCTCCGTTAATTATACCCTTATTATCTATTTTATCTATTCTTACTTTCCCGTGTGCATGGATAATATTATGCATATCCAATAATATACCAACATGTGTTATTTTGCCCGAATCATTAGAAAAAAAGGCCAAATCTCCCGATTTGGCCTTTTCTAAACTTTCCACATGTAAACCCATACTGGCCTGCTGCCAGGCATCACGCATTAACTGATGACCACAACTTCGAAATACCATTTGCACCAACCCAGAACAATCAATACCGGCATGCGTTTTCCCTCCCCATAAATAAGGGGTTTCCAGAAAAAGGCTTGCATTTTGTATGATAGATTCTGAAGTCAATGTTTTCTCTATGGTTTTATATTTGCCTTTATAGCTAAATTTCTTGTTACCAATATATACGGATTCCCCATCAAAAGTGGGCAGATAACTACCAAAAAAAATTATTCTTGATACTCCTTCACTTTCTATATATCCAACACTTTCTGCACAATAATGGTT
Organism: Cytophagales bacterium; assembly: GCA_025360395.1. GTDB lineage: Bacteria > Bacteroidota > Bacteroidia > Cytophagales > UBA9547 > UBA9547. The sequence continues at coordinate 2,536 of JANYCH010000090.1, forward strand.
TGAAGAATTGATCAGATTTGTTGAAAGAGATTCATTTTCAGTATGCAGTTTCTTATCAATCCAACCTTCATACCCATCATCAGATATTTTAATTTTAAACCACTTTTTATTTTCTGATTCTCCGGTTATTGCATATTGATCTCCGAACAGCAACTGGGTTACCAATTCACTTTTATCAGAGTCCGCTACTCTGACCGGGACAATATTGAAAATACAAATACCTATCATTGTTTATTTTATTGTTAAATTATACAATGCTCACTAAGAAGCAAATAATTTTCAGGTTAAATTTTAATAAGTTAATTAATACCCCTACAGTTTGTTACCATTATATTGCTTGTCGATATTAATTTACCATGTACTTTTTGAAAACTTTGTAAAAGCATCTGTTTTGCTGTAACTTTGCCCCGCAAGTAATCAATCGCAATTATTTGCATATGCCCTACCTGGATCACAAAGTTTTATACGAAGCCCTCACTTACGATGACGTGCTTCTCATCCCTGCCTATTCTGAAGTTTTGCCAAGGGATG
>JANYCH010000113.1 GCA_025360395.1 Cytophagales bacterium
AATTTATAACCAAACTGCTTTTCATAAAAAGCAACTTCCTCACCCAGGCCAGTTTTGGATGCAGCATTAAGAAGGTCGTTTTTTAGCTGGTCAGGAGCAGTGAGACCAAAAAAGGAAGAATATTCATTCTGGTAAACATTATAAGCATTTCGATAAGCAATAAAAGCATTGTTATAATCACCATTTGCCTGATATATAATTCCCATCAAATTATGGGCAAAAGCATCTTCTTTTAACTTTTTATCAGAAGTATATTTATCTGCAAACTGCTGAAGCTTGATATTCATTCTTTTAGCCTCCACCAAAGCTTCATTATTCTGACCAAGTTTTAAATAATTCAAAGCCTTAAAGTAATGTATCATCATCAACTCATGGCTCTCTGGTTTATAAACAACAAAATTTGGGTTTAGAAGGAATGAGCCCGCTTCATTCGCATAGTTTCTCTGATAATCTTCCCCAATAAAATATGCGTCTTCAAATAAACGGTTACTTTCCTCGTATTTGCCTAATAAAGAGGTTATTACGCCATAATTTAACTTCTGAATAATAAGTGTTTTCCGAAGATTCTTTTCTTTGATTTTTGACAAAAGCTTTTCGGCTTCTTCAATTTGTCCAGCTTCAAATTTATTTTGAAAATCTAAATTCTTCTGGTAATAGGTAAGGCAGGAAGTAAGGGTAAATGAAACGATAGTAAAAAATAGAATCCTTAAGAATTGTTGCCAGCCTGGTGTGTACATATTTTTTTAAAAACAAAAGGGACCCGGCATTTAGCAGGATCCCAGGTGTAATTCTTGAATTGACTAATTTTCGATAAACTTCTTAATCTCCTTATTACCAATCCAAACTATTTCGTTGGTTTCCATATCAGTAAGTTCCAGGTTGACTTTGTAGTAATTCACCCTTTTCTTATTATAAACATCAGTAATAGAGTTTATAGTACCGAACATCATAAAATCAGCACCTAATTCTTTACCCCATTTCTTGGCAGTTTCAGGAGAAGAATATTGACCCTGATCCGCACGTTCCTGTCTCATTTTTTCACGAAACTCACTATTTTGCACCACCCTGATCATGCCTGAATTGATAAACTCACGCTCCATATCTTTAATGAAAACTTCAGCTTCAATGTGCTCACTGCTTTTATTAGTAACTATCCCGATAATGACTGTCGGCTTTTTGTTGTTCTTATTAAAGAAGGTTTCTCTCCAGGGACGACCCAGAGCATCTTTGATCATTTCTTCTGCTACCAGTTTAGAGTCTGTATCATTCCACCTTCCACTTAAATCAATTTGTTTGTCTGTACTTACACGGGTCACTGTGCGTTTTGCACAATCTGTTAATAACAATAAGCATAAGGACAATGCTGAAATGGCAATTTTTCTCATTTGGCAATAATTATTTAGAGTACAAATTTAATGCAATAATACTTTTTTGCTAAGAAATGTTAGAAAGCACCCCTAAACCTGCAATCAAACCTACCAGGAACCCTGCACAAACCTGAGCAAGAGTATGTACCTGAAGGTATAGCCTGGAACTCATCACAAAACCAGCAAATATTATTATAAATCCTAAAACAGGGAATAAAGTTTCTTCACCATAAAAATAAGTGCAAAATAACATGAAAGAAACCATTCCACCCATTCCGGTGCTGTGGGCACTGATTTTCCAGAAAAAATTAGTGACAGTTACTATGATCATACACAATGTCATACTGCCCATCATAAGGTACAAAATTGGTATTTGAGATATTTTAGAATAAAACAACCAGGTAACAAAGCCGTAAATGAGACAGGATATTATTTGGGGAAGGAACCTGTCTTCCCTATCCTCAATATTAATTTTTTGAACCAGCTTTAGTTTGTACATCATCACAACAATAAAAACAGGCAAAATACAAGTAGAAACTACGATTAGTAATAGAAGGATATTGAATAATGCCGGGTTTACCTGCGAGACTATTTCAGGGAAAGCAAAAAAAACCAGGCTGAAAATATAAGTGGGAAGTAATAACGGGTGAAGAAAGCCGGATAAAAAATTAGCAATAAATTTCATTTACGGGAATACAGGTTTTTGAAATGCAATTTAAAGGTTGTACCCCGGTTTTCCTCGGATTTAAAGGAAATACGTCCTTCAAGCTTTTCTATAGATTGCTTTACTATATACAAACCTAAACCACTGCCTTCAGAAAGCTCAGTCGCCCTGTAAAACATTTTAAAAACCCCTTCCTGATATTCCTGTTTTATCCCAATCCCATTGTCACTGATTTCAATTACTGCCTCATTTTCATCGATTACACCTGCTATATTAATAAACGGGTTTTTATTGTGCGGTTTCTGGTATTTAATAGCATTTGATAGAATATTCTGAAGTATTACATCGATCCTGTGTTTATCTGATGCAAACGGATGGGTAGATTGTATACTTACACCCACATTTACTTTTCTAACAGGGTCAAGATATTTGAGGCTTTCTAAAATCTGGTAAAAGGACTCTTCTAAATCAAGGTCCTGACTTTGAATTTCTAACTTTGCATTACGTGAATAGTCTGTTAACTCTTTGATAAACTCGTTTAATTTAAAAATACTGGTTTCTATTTTTTCAATGCAGATATCCTTATTTTCTTTGGTTTCATCCATTTTAATTAAACTAACCAAACCCATTATAGAACGCAAAGGTGCTTTTAAGTCGTGGGAAGCCCTGTAAACAAAATTATCTAGTTCAAAATTGGTTTTTAATAATTCATCCTGCGCAAGCTTTTTTTCTGTGTAATCTATAGATACACCCAATATGTTCTTTTCGCTGGTAATGGCGTTAATAAAGGGTACTTTAATGGTCTGCAATATGTAATTTTTACCGTTGGGTGTTGTAAAGTATTGTTCGGCAAGCACAACCTTTTCCAATGAGGAAAAAACTTTTTTATCAGATTTTCTCACCAGGTCCAGTTCCTCCTTCTTTTTTATAAAGCTGACATCTGTTTTACCGAGCATTCCAGCAATTGACAGGCCAAAAAGATCGGCTTGGGCCTGATTAAGGAGGATGTATTCGGACTTGCTGTTCTTTACAAAAACAGGATATGGTACCAGGTCTAAAATAAGGTGCAAAACCTGTTCATTAATAAATTTTTTGGACTCGGTTGAATGAACAACTTCATAGTCTTCTATGCTTAATAAAACTTCATTTCTACTTTTTTTCTCAATTTTAAATTTGAGTGGCTTGCATCTCCCGTCTTTATATTTCCATCTTAATATTTGCTCTGTATTTGCTTTGTTTCCATTATATTCTAAAAGCATTCTGGCTGGCAAGACATCATCTTCATGGATAAATTGTTGAAAAACGTGCTCGCCTGATGTTAGGTCAAACCCGGTTATAGAAATAAAAGCTTTGTTTATTTTAGTTATATGGGTTTCATTTTTGATCACGAGCATAGGTATTATGCTGAAATCAAAAAGCATTTTTTCAACTGCCATAAAACAAATTAAGGTTATTATTAAGGCTCAATAAGAGTAAAAACTGTCAATTTGCAATTATATAGTCCTCTTTTAAACTTATTTTTTGAAAATATGTTACAATATATCCATTATAACCTTCAAATAAATGTCAATATGCTTTTTAACCAACGATAGCAAGAATTATCAAAACGGTATTTAACCCAACATATAAACCTATGATAGTATTTCTTCCCATCACATCTATTTTTCTGGCTTTATCCTTTTCCCCCATATCAAAAAGCCTCAATGTGTAAACTGAAACTGCCAGTGTAAGAAATATTGAAATAAAGGTTAGGGCATGTAGGGAATCTACCAAAGTAAACGATGTACTTTCAGGTAAAATATTGTCTATAATGTATTTATTACCAATACTTCCAAAAAGTCCTCCTACTGGCAATGCAAACCTGGGATCAACTTCTTCATGGTCTACATAAAAACTGATGAATGAGATCATGAAGGCTATATACATCCCGATAAACATTTTGAAAAACAAGCCCCAGGCGCTCCTGCCTATTTTCATTTTTAAATTGTAGCTGGCATAAAATGATTCATCTTTTCCGATAGAGTCATCCCCAAAATCGGTTAAATATTTATTGGTTTTGGTGAACGTTTTAAAATCAAGAATGTCCCAGCCGTCTATTACAAGTTCGGGATCGTAATGAGAACCCGTTTCATCAGCAATAAAAACAAGGTTGCGGATATCAAATTCACTGTTTTCTATGTTTATATCCAAGTTTTGTTTATCAAAAGGAAAATCATGTACACTCCAGCTTTGTTTCATCACACATCTCAGCTTCATCAAAACATATATTTTACCGGAAGAATCAGTATTAGTCATAATGTCCTGCACCTCCATTTCTTTTGCCTGCGGAACTTCAACCCTTTTGGTAAAATCAAATATCGGATTAGAATAAGACATCCACACCCAAAACCTTATCACATATTCTTTGTTATGAAAGTTAATATCATGGAGACTGATTATGTAAGATCCGATTTTAACTGTATCTGGGGCTAATTGAGCATAACTTTGCTGGCAGTTACCAATTAATGATATAAGCATTAATAGAAAGATTGATTGGCGTATTTTTCTCATAGACTTGAAAAGTATGCAGAAAAGGGATTAGTTTTGTGTAAAATTGCAGCATTTTAGCATGATCATCAATTATAATGGGGATTTTATAGAGGAAGATTCATTGATGTTGAATATTTCAACAAACAGATGCTTTCTTTATGGAGATGGGGTTTTTGAATCCATGCTCGGCAACGTTAACGGCATAAGGTATTGGAATGATCATTACGAAAGATTGATTAAGAGTGCTACAGCGATTAAACTTGATATCCAAAGACTTCCTGGTTCACTGAATTTGCATGAATTGCTAAAAGAAACCCTGAGAAAAAACAAC
>JANYCH010000184.1 GCA_025360395.1 Cytophagales bacterium
AAAAAGGATAGGTTTTAAAATTTTCATTGATTTAAAAGTTTAAATGTTTATCTGGTAAAAATAGTAATAAGGGTTTGATTTAAAATCAATTAAGTTACTATTTTGAAAATATTTAACACAGAATAGATACAGAACTAAATACTCTCAAACCCTGTATACTTCCATAAACATTCTGGAATCCGGATTTTTTCTTCCTCCTGATTGTTTTCTAAAATTGAAGCTAAAATCCGTGGTAAGGCCAAGGCGCTTCCATTTAAAGTATGTAGCAAATTGTTTTTTCCTTCTTTGTCTTTATACCTGAGCTTCAACCTGTTTGCCTGAAATGTTTCAAAATTGCTAACAGAACTCACTTCCAGCCATCGTTTTTGTGCTGCTGAGTAAACTTCAAAATCATAGGTTAAAGCAGATGTAAAGCCCATGTCGCCACCACAAAGCCTTAGTATCCTGAATGGCAAACCCAGTTTTTCAATTAAACCCTGAATATGGTTACGCATTTCAATGAGGGCAGCATAAGAATTTTCTGCCATTTCAATTCTTACAATTTCTATTTTGTCGAACTGATGCAGACGGTTTAGACCTCTTACATGTGCGCCCCAGCTACCTGCTTCCCTTCTGAAACATGGTGTGTAACCGCATACTTTTACAGGAAGGTCTTCCTGCTTTAGGATTACATCCCTGTAAAGGTTTGTTATAGGAACTTCTGCTGTAGGGATCAGGTATAAATTATCTTCATTGATAAAATACATTTGGCCGTCTTTATCAGGTAATTGGCCGGTTCCATAACCCGATTCAGCATTCACGACGATAGGCGGCTGAACTTCATAATAACCTGCTTTATCTGCTTCATCAAGGAAGAAATTGATTAATGCCCTTTGAATTTTGGCGCCTTTTCCTTTGTAAACAGGAAATCCTGCGCCGCTTATTTTGTTGCCCAGTTCAAAATCTATAATATCATACTTTTTTATTAAGTCCCAATGAGGTATGGCTGTTTCAGGAAGTTCAGGAAGCTTTTCAACCTGATAAACAATTTCATTTTCCTCTGGAGTCCTGCCTGTTGGGACGGACTCATGGGGCAGGTTTGGAAGTTTGATAATTGTGTCATGCAATTGTTTCTCTACTTGTACCAGCTTTTCTTCAAGGCCTTTTGACTTTGATTTTAGTTCAGCAGTTTTAGATTTTTTCTGGTCTGCTTCTTCTTTTTTGCCGTCCTTCATCAATTGACCAATGATTTTTGCAGCTTCGTTTGATTCTCTTAAAATATTGTCCAGTTCCAGCTGGATAGATTTACGCTCATTATCAAATGCAATTGACTGGTTAACTTCCTGTTCTGCATTAGCATAAAATCTTTTAGCTAAACGGGCCAGGACCTGATCTTTTTGTTCTCTTAAGAAAGCAATTTGCAACATGGGATTAATGATATTTTAAAGGAAATGCTAAACAAGAATGAAAATACTAATAATGCAAGTTTGATTTCCTAATCCTTCAAATAGTATTTGCTCTATTATCACTGTCAAATAAAATTAAATTTATATAATGTTATATTATTCATTAATCATTAGGTGTTATGTGTTAAATAAAGATTGCCAACAATACATTGAAAGTTATATTCACTTTCAAGTTTGATAGGCTATTTATCTGAAATGCCACAGCTTTTGGTTGTGGCATTTTTTTTAGTTTATAGATGTGGTAAATGAACAAACGAATCAATTTAATGTTTTAATAGCAATGAAACGGCACAATCATTTACGAACGAAATAAACTTATTGAGAATTGCTCAAATTTGATCCTTTCGGCATTTATGTTCCCAAGGCTGATGTTTACATTGACCCTTGGAAGCCTGTAAAAAGGGCAATTATTACCCATGCCCATTCCGACCATGCCAGGTTTGGAAGCGAACACTATCTTGCGCACCATCTAAGCGTTCCAATTTTAAAACTCAGGTTAGGGAACATATCGGTTGAGGGAGTAGAGTATGGAGAGGAATTTAATATTAACGGGATGAAATTCAGCCTTCATCCTGCAGGGCATATTCCAGGTTCGGCACAGGTAAGAATGGAATTGAGCGGCGAAATAGCTGTTGCTTCCGGAGATTATAAATTACAGAAAGATGGTATTTCGACACCTTTCGAACCGGTAAAATGTCATCACTTCGTGACAGAATCTACTTTTGGTTTACCGATATATCGATTTCCTCCACCTGAAAAAGTGCATCAGGATATCAATGCATGGTGGAGAAAGAATAAAGGTGAAGGGAAAGTAAGTTTACTTATTGGCTATACTCTCGGGAAAGCCCAACGTATTCTCCATCATTTGGATCCTTCAATCGGAAACATTTTTGTACATGGGGCTGTAGCGAAT
>JANYCH010000191.1 GCA_025360395.1 Cytophagales bacterium
CTTTTGCCAGGCTCAGGCAGGAAGGAAAAGCCAAAAAATTTGCCTTTGTTAAAATTCTTAATATACTGTTAAATATCGGCTTAAATATACTTTTCTTAGTAATCTTGCCAAGTCTAAGTGGTGACCATAATCCAAATGTCGATTTGGTTTTAATCGCCAACCTTTTTGCGAATGCCGTCCAGATTTTCTTTTTTATAGAATACTTTACTCTGTGGCGGGCAGTGAATTTAGACTTACACACAGTAAAAATGTACCTCGGTTATGGCCTGCCTATCATGATAATGGGATTTGCTGGTATGATCAATGAGGTAGTAGATAGGATAGCCTTAAAATTTCTACTTCCGGCAAACTTTTATCCTGGCAAAAGTCAGCTTGCAGCAGTAGGTATTTATGGAGCTTGCTACAAACTTTCCATCTTTATGAGTTTAGGTATACAGGCATTCAGGTATGCTTCTGAACCATTTTTCTTTTCAAAAGCACAAGACAAAAATTCACCGGAAATGTATGCCAAAATAATGCATTGGTTCGTTTTGAGTTGCGTTACTGTTTTATTGCTGATCAGTTTTAACCTTGACTGGATAAAGTACTTTTTGCGTAATGAACAATACAGGGAAGGATTGATAGTGGTGCCGGTACTTCTGGCTGCCAACCTTTGCCTGGGTGTTTATTACAATCTTTCTATCTGGTATAAACTTACAGACAAAACCCAGATCGGGATGTGGATAAGCATCGCTGGCGCTGTTGTTACTATTATTTTGAATGTATTACTGGTGCCCGCAATTGGCTACCTTGGAAGTGCCTGGGCCACCCTGGCATGTTATGGTTTTATGTCAGCTACAAGTTATATTATCGGCCAAAGAAGTTATTTTGTCCCTTACAATGCTCTGTTTATAGTTATTTGTATTTTTATTGGTTCATTCATTTCAATTCTTTGTTGGAATACTGTATTCAATAAAACCGAGATTTTTAATGTTGCCACTAAAAACCTCGGTTGTTTAATTTTATTGACTATTTTATTCGTCTTTGGAAAGAAGGTGAAAGCCCTTTAATTAAAAAGGAAGATCATCTTCTCCTGCCTGACTCACAAAAGGCGGTTCCGGATCAACATAGCTGTTTGAGTTTCCTGAATTGGTTTCAGATCCCAAAACTTCCATTTTCCAGGCCTTTACATCCGTATACCATTTACCATTAAACTCCCTGCTTTCTACATCTGCCTGCAAGGTGAGCATCACGCCAAGTACTAAAGAAGAAGTGTTCATTTTGTCTCCCCAGATCGAAACACAAACTTTCTTTGGGACTTGTCCTTGTTGTTCTATGATGATGTCCTGCTTTTTCCAGGTACCATTTTTTCCTTCACCGGTTTGAAGCGGCAATAACTGTATAAGCTTTCCCTTTAATTCCATTTTTAATATTGAAAACACAAAGATAATTATTAAAACATGTCATTCTTTGGATCTGGAACATAGCATTTTAAAATTTATGGACGTCTTTAACCCTAAAATTTGACATAAGATTTAATAACTTGCAGAATATTTAAACATATAGTAACCTCGCAAATGGGGCAGTTTTAATTATGAACAAATCAGATAAGATATATGTATCAGGACATCGTGGAATGGTTGGTTCTGCTATTGTCAGAAAACTTCAAAAAGAAGGATTTACAAATATCATATACAGAACTTCTAAAGAATTAGACCTAAGGAACCAACAAGCAGTTAGCAATTTTTTTGAAGAACAAAAGCCTGATTACGTGGTACTGGCTGCTGCCAAGGTTGGTGGAATACATGCAAACAATGCCTACAGAGCGGATTTTATTTATGAAAATCTGATGATTGAGGCAAATGTCATCCATCAATCTTTTGTTAATAAGGTCAAAAAAATGCTTTTCCTGGGTTCTTCCTGCATTTATCCAAAATTTGCACCTCAACCTTTAAAAGAAGAATCACTTCTTACAGGTCTTCTGGAGGAAACAAACGAACCTTATGCAATCGCAAAAATTGCAGGAATTAAAATGTGTGAAAGCTACAGGCTACAATATGGTTGCGATTTTATTTCAGCCATGCCAACTAACCTTTATGGCCCTAATGACAACTATGACCTGAATAATTCTCATGTACTTCCTGCCCTAATAAGGAAATTTCACACAGCAAAAAAAGAAGGCATGGCAAGTGTGGAGATCTGGGGAACAGGTACTCCGAAAAGAGAATTTTTACATGTCGACGATCTCGCTGATGCTTGTTATTATCTTCTTGAAAATTATAGCGGCATCGAACTCGTAAATATTGGGTATGGATCTGACTTAACCATAAGAGAGTTAGCTGAAATGGTAAAAGAAGTAGTTGGCTATACTGGTGACCTACAATTCAATACTTCCAAACCTGATGGAACACCAAGAAAACTTATGGACGTCCAAAAATTGGCGAAATTGGGTTGGACTGCCTCAATTGGTTTAAAGGATGGGATTACTAAAGTGTACAAAGAAGATGTTGAAAATGTATTTTAACTAAGCTTTACTTGCATGCAACCTTCTGATGGATTCCCATATTATATTTCATTAACGAAGGGAATGGAGATTTCCAGTCTTTTTGAGTCAAAAGTAAACTTTAATATTTTTGATGCGATCCCTGAAGAACAAGCTTGTTACAGATATCAGAAAGGTAAATGGAGCATTAAACAAATCCTTGGTCACATTACAGATCATGAAAGGATAATGACCTATAGAGCCCTAAGATTTAGCAGAAAGGATCAAACCATTCTGCCAGGATATGATCAGGACCTTTTTGTTGAAAATTCAAGATTCAACAACGTTGATTTTTCAAGGCTTTTAAACGACTTTAAGGCAGTAAGATCGTCTACCCAAACTTTTATCTCTATGCTGTCACCTGATCAATTGCAATTAAAAGGAACAGCATGGAAATTTGAGATCTCTGTTGAAGACACGTTGAGAGCCACTATCGGGCATGAAATGCACCATTTGAATATTCTTAAAGAAAAATATTTGAAATAGCTTAATGTTTGACCCTATTTCAAAGATAAATAATTCATATACAGTTAAATACACCTTAGTTTTCGCTCCTATATCTAAATGAATTTTAAAGATATAACCGGGCAGGAAGAAGTAAAAAATACTTTAACCCAGGCTCTAAAACAAAACCATCTGGCACATGCATTGCTTATCAGAAGCGACGATGGTGGTGCTGGTTTGTCGGTAGCTATAGCGTTTGCCAATTTTATGCTATGTCCAAACAGATCAGAAACTGATGCCTGTGGAGAATGTGATACTTGTTCTAAAACCAAAAAACTAATCCATCCCGATTTTCATTTCGTTCTGCCTTACAAAAGCTTAAGCGAAAAAGATGATGACCAGGGCAAAGCTGAAATGATGTCCCAATGGAGAAGCCTGATTTCAGAAAATATTTATCCCACACTTAGGAATTGGGCTTCTCATGCAGAAATAGAAACCAAGCAAATCAGTATCTCAGTCAAAGAAAGCAGAAGGATTCTTTACAATGTTTCATTAAAACCATTTGAAGCGGAGAAAAAGATAATTTTCATTTGGCTACCAGAATTGCTTGGAATAGAAGCTGCAAATGCACTTTTAAAAGTCCTGGAGGAACCAAACCAAAGGACCCAGTTCTTATTAGTGGCCCACGATTATGAAAAGATCCTTCCTACAATTCTTTCCCGAACTCAATTGGTTTCTGTAAGACGCTTTACAGAAACTGAAATCTCAAATGCGTTAATTAAAGATTTTGGAACTGAGCCTGAAAAAGCAGAACAAATAGCAAGACTGGCCGAAGGCAATATGAACGCTGCCAAAGATCTTGTTCATGGAATGCCGGATAATAACCTGGCATTATTCCAAAACTGGTTCAGGTTATGTTACGGACAGAAAATGGTTGATTTGGTTTTTTTATCTGAAGAATTTCAGAATATGGGAAAGGAACCGCAAAAGAACCTTCTGCAATTTGGCCTTTCAATGCTGAGGGAATCTCTGATCTGGAACTATGGAAATGCAGACCAGATAAGGCTTACAGTAGAGGAAAAAAGTTTTATGGCAAACTTTTCAAAAGTAATCCAGGCAAATAAAGTTGATAAAATTAGCCATTGGATTAATGAATCCTATTATCAGATAGAAAGAAATGTAAATCCGAAGATGGTATTTTTAGATCTTTCCATACAAATCAGCAAAATCATAAAGGCTTGATTTAAATATAATTTTAACCAAACATCTCCTTTTTAGTTCGTGAAACTATGTAATTTTGATTTTTCTAATTAAAAAATGGCGAAAAAAAATAATCAGGAACCTGAAATTACAGCTTTAGCCTCGGGAGATTATAAAAAAGGCATTCCTTTTCATTTAAACCTGATAGCACTTTCCATATCTTTTTTCTTAGTCCTTATTGCTTATAAGAATATCCCAAGCTACGCCTGGCTTAAAGATGACCTAATTAAAGAAAACCTTAAAATAATTAAAAAATATCCACGCTTAAGTTCGGATGAAAAACTTGGAGCTAAAATAGGTTACGATTTTCAGGTACTGAAAATGATAAGGGATGCAACACCGGAAAACGCTATAATCCTATTTCCTCGTCAGGATACATGTCAAAATATTAGAAAAAGGGAAGGTGGTCAAAATTTAAGTGGCGGTGGTCTGCATGTAAAAATCTGGTCTCAATATTATTTGTATCCTCGTCGAGTGGTTTACGATGAAAGTAAAGATCCGGACCTGTCAAAAGCCAATTACCTGGCCATTGTTGGTGGCAACGGATATGATAAATTGAAATATCCGGTTAAAGAAAGAATCGATTATACTGTCTACGAATTAAAATAGAACCATGATTTTTTGTGTATTATTTATTGTTTGGTTAGTAGGCTATGCTGTCATCTCGCTGATCATAAGCGAAATAAATTTAATTCTTAAGGTTAGCTTATCCATGCTGATCGGTCTGGGCATTCAAGCCATATTTATGCTCATGTTTGACCTGACAGGCATTCCCATAACTTTGTATAGCCTTTTAGGGTTTTCTACAGTTATTACGACTGCTATTTCATTTAAAAAATACCCAGTATATATTTCAGATTTTCAAAGGATAAAAAGGAAACATCTAGGTATTGCCCAAATTAATTTTTCCTGGCTTCTGTTCCTGGCTATAACCATTTATATTCTATACGGAATCATAATGAAGGGTATCTATTGGCCAGTAGCAGAATACGACAGTGTAACCGGATACGA
>JANYCH010000203.1 GCA_025360395.1 Cytophagales bacterium
TGTCCCTGTCATGAAATTGCTTTAGAAACTCAATCTCATTTTGACCTTTAAATGATAAAAAATCCTCCATGTCGAATTTGTGTTAACCAAAGAAAGTTACGAAAATTTTAGATAAACGTAATTATCTGGGCTCTACTATAATTTAAATAAAGCTGTAGATAAAATAGATTGCTATATGCGATGCAAAGCCCCTGATGAATTGTTATAAAAGGACTAAATATTTTAATGATAACCTTGGGCTACATTGGCTTATTTATAGTTTACTATTTAGTTAACATAGCTTCTGGGAATTTAAAAGAAGCAGTCCAAAATAAATTTTTTATTGTAGAATTGTCAAATTTTTTTTTATCCTCTTTACTATTACTTTCTTTCCCTTGGATTTCAAATAAAACTGAGATTTTAATGAATAGGTGTAAATTAATAAAATGAAATTCAGCATATATTTAAACCACTCCAGCTTCTTTAGCAATTTTTAAAAGCTCGGTCGTGTTTTTCAGACAGAATTTACCTAGCATGTTACGCCTGTGGCTGTTTACAGTGTGGGTACTGATTTTAAGCTTTGCAGCTATCTGCTCACTTGTTAAACCCAAAGCCAGCAACTTTACAATGTCGATTTCGCGGTTAGTAAAAAGAGAGCTATCCAATTAGTATTTCAGTTAAAGATTATAAGTCTTTACCCGTAAAATACTATGCCTAAAAGCAATAAAAATTAAATAAATAAAAAATAAAAGGATAAATCCCCACTCGTCCGGAGCAGGGATTTACCAAATTTAGTTTGCAACTTCAGAAAGGAACTTAATTCTCATAAGCCTAAGATCCTCAACAGAAACAAATTCTTCTCCAAGTTTTGCAACAGCATCGCCAATGCTATCAGTTTCGGCCTTCATAAAATAATCGTAGATAAGTTCCTGTTTTTCCTCATCCAGAATATCCTCAATGTAATAATCAAGGTTCAATTTTGTGCCTGAGAAACAGATAGATTCAATCTCACTAAGTAAGTCATCAGCAGTAAGGTCTTTGGCCTCTCCAATTTCTTCCAAAGGAACCTTTCTATCAATTTGCTGAATAATAAAGATTTTAATTTTTGATTTGTTTACCGCCGATTTGACTACAACATCCTGGGCTGTTACAATATCATTATCTTCAACGTGCTTTTTAATCAGTTCAATAAATGGCTTACCAAACTTAATTGCTTTGCTCATTCCTACTCCATTTATGTGGCTTAAAGCCTCCATGGACATAGGATAAGTTGTGGCCATTTCTTCAACAGATGGATCCTGGAAAATAACATAAGGAGGCAAATCCTTTTCTTTGGCTAATTTCTTTCGAAGTGCTTTTAGGCTGTTAAATAAAGGTTCATCATAAGCCTTGCTGCCTGCTGTGGGCTCTTTATCATCTGGTTCAGTTTCGGCATTTGAATAGTCATGATCTTTCGAAAGCTGAACAGCTTCCGGTTTAGATATAAAGGCTGTACCTTTAGCTGTTAATTTTAAAGCATTGTTGTTATCAACATCTTTATCTATAAAACCTAAAACCAAAATCTGTCTTAAAACAGAATTCCAGTGTTCTTCAGATTGGTCTTCACCTTCTCCGAATACTTCGAGGTCCATGTGGCCATAGCTCTCTGCATAGTCATTCTCTTTTCCACGAACAACATCTATAATGTGTTCAATACCAAAACGTTGGTCAGTTTTTTTTACTGCTTCCAGGACCAATAAAATATCGTCCTTTGCTTCAAATTTTTCTTTCGGCTTCATACAATTGTCACAAAAACCACAATCTTTATCTAATGTTTCCCCAAAGTAATGCAAAAGATGTCGTCTTCTGCAAACCGGCGATTCAGCATATGCTGCCATTTCGTGTAAGAGTTGTCTGGCATTGTCTCTTTCGGTTACTGATTTATCTTTATTAAATTTTTCAAGTTTTATAATATCATCGTACGAATAAAGCATTACACAGTTGCCTTCTAATCCATCCCTGCCTGCCCTGCCAGTTTCCTGATAGTAACCTTCCAAAGATTTGGGTGCATCGTAATGGATTACAAAACGAACATCAGGTTTGTCAATACCCATTCCGAATGCAATAGTGGCCACAATTACAGCCGCACTGTCATTCAAAAATGCATCCTGATTGTTCATCCTGACATGCGGATCAAGCCCTGCATGGTAAGGTAAAGCTTTGACGCCGTTCACTTTAAGTAGCTCTGCTATCTCTTCTACTTTCTTTCTGCTTAGACAATAAACAATGCCCGACTGGCCTTTGTGTTTGCGAACATACGTAATAAGTTGTTTTTTCGCATCCAACTTGGGCACAATTTCATAATAAAGATTTTTTCTGTTGAAAGAAGACTTAAAAATGTCTGCCTCTTCCATTTGAAGATTCCTCTGAATATCAACCTGAACTTTTGGCGTTGCGGTTGCTGTAAGGGCTATAACAGGCAAATTCCCCATCATTCCTATAATGGTTTTTATTTTCCTGTATTCCGGCCTGAAGTCGTGGCCCCATTCTGAGATACAATGTGCTTCATCAACAGCAACAAACGAAATATTTGAGTTTTGAAGGAAGGTTAAATTTTCTTCTTTTGAAAGCGATTCTGGTGCAAGGTATAGTAGCTTAGTCTTACCTGAAGTAACATCGCTTTTTACTTTTGTAATTTCTCCTTTTGTTAAAGTAGAATTTAAAAAATGTGCATTGATCCCAAAAGCATTCAGGTTATCGACCTGATTCTTCATTAATGCTATAAGTGGGGATATGACGATGGCACAACCTTCCTGAACTAAAGCTGGCAATTGGTAGCAAAGAGATTTCCCCGCTCCTGTTGGCATAATCACAAAAGTGTTTTTGCCGCTTAATATATTGTTTATGATTTGTTCCTGTGTTCCTCTAAAGTTGTCGAATCCAAAAATCTCTTTCAGTTTGCCTTTGACATCCGTTTCTGCCAATTCCAATAATTCCATTTATAAATTTTTAAAAACCGCCCGGGTAAACAGTTTAGTGGAGTAATAATTACCGAATTTACTAAAAAGAAATCTTAGGAATGGCAATAAAAAGATTAAAAATTACGGGAATGTTAAGAATAGGTATATTCCCCGAATAAAATTCCATGGTTTTGTAATTCTTTTAAGATGGGATTGTAAATTTCCTCTATAGTAGGCATTATAACTCCTTTAGACTCAATTTTATTCTGCAAAACCAGTAGCGTGGCAATTGCCAGCGGAAGGCCTACGGTTTTGGCCATAGCCGTTTCAGATTGGTTCTTACCTTCTAGCTGTAATGATGATACTATTTTTTTTCTTTTACTATCTTCTTCATATTCTATCTGGTGTTGCATTAATATCAAATCCTTGTCGGCGGGATTTAACCTCCATTTTTTCTCAATAACAGATTGAATTATATCTGCTGGGCTTTGGTTTTGGGAATTATTCAGTATTTCTGTTGAATTTAGCCCAAGCCAGGCAAGTTTTTCTTTCACTTCAGGATCTACTATATTCAAATATGTTTCGTAATTTATATTCTCTGGTAAAAACTTTTTTACTAATCCTGCTAGTGTAAAATTTGTATCTGCTTTGCACTTTATTGTTTCGTCTGTAAGGCCCAGTTGTACTATGCAGTTCCATGCCTTGCAAAAGCCTTGTTTTCGGATAGTGCCCCTTACAAATGTTTCTATGTTTTCTAATCCATAAGTATCGATGTATTGTAAGCTGTCTCGGTTGGGATAGGCTTCAAATTCCCCATAATCATCAAATTCTAAAGGTGTAACCCTTTTAAACAATTGATGATAAGGAACATATTTAACCTCAAAACCTTCAATAAATTGGGCTGTCCCTTTCCCTGCATTCACAACATTTCTTGGATTCCAGGTGATTTTATAACCCCAGGGATTATCATCGCTTTCAGGGGCTACTAAACCACCACAATACGATCTAAAGGATTTGATAATGGCACCTTTACTTTTCAGCTCATTTAATATCTTCAAAGCTGACATGTGATCTATTCCAGGATCCAGACCACATTCCATTAAAAATGTCAATTCCTTTTGTTTTGCTGTTTCATGCAGTGCCTGCATTTCAGGAGAAACATAAGAAGCTGTTAGCAGATGTTTGTTAAACTCAAGGCAGATTTCTGCGACCTTTATATGCAAAATTGGTGGTAATAATGAAACCACAATATCTGCTTTTGAAACCAGTTGTTTTAGATTTTCCGGATCTTCGAGATCGGATTGAATAACTTGTATGCTGGAATATGAAAAACCCTTTTGCTCCAGATTAGAAATCAAGGCGTCTGCCACTATTAGTTTATAATTGAATTCTGCGGCATTTCTGGCCAGGTAGTCAATAAGAAAATAACTGCTTTTACCTGCTCCGAGAACAACAATTGTTTTCATGTTTAGTTATTTAATTCTTTTAGCAATGACCGATTAATGTTATAATTGCCAAACTGGAAATTTCCTTATGGAACTGAAGATATTTTTTGACAAAGTAGACGAACAATTATACGAAAACATATCTGATACAGGTGCTGTTTTACAAAACATATTCATACATAGCAATACTTTCCCGGAATGGAGAAATTGTCCCATTGCCATTATTGGGTTGACAGAAAAACGGGGCAATTCTGCTAATACTGGTGCTGAAAAAGGCGCTGATGAAATCAGGAAAGCTTTTTATTCTTTGAAAAAAGGCATAAAAGGCATAAAGATTGCAGATTTAGGAAACCTGAGAAATGGAGAAAAACTGGAGGACACTTACGAAAGGTTGAAAGAAGTATGCGGAACCCTTATTGAGAACAACATATTCGTTATTTTAATAGGAGGAACACATGATTTGGATTTAGGTCAATACCAGGCTTATGAAAAAACCGATAAGCTGGTAACGATAGTAAGCGTAGATGCCATTGCAGATTTAAGTAATGAAAGGGGGCATGGAACTTCATCAACACATCTTCATGATATTATTACTTATGAGCCCAACTACCTTTTTCACCTTTGTAATTTAGGCCATCAATCTTTTCTTAATGACAATCAGGCATTTGAAGCTTTAGAGAAACTTCATTTTGAAATGATACGGCTGGGCGTGGTAAAAGAAAGTATTGCCGAAACTGAACCATTGATCAGACAAGGAGACATGCTGAGCTTTGATATTGGAGCCATTAAGAGAGCAGATGCGCCTGGAAATAACTTGTCTAATGTATTTGGCCTTACAGCAGAAGAAGCTTGCCAAATCGCTTGGTATGCAGGTTTAAATGATAAACTTACTTCTGCAGGGATTTATGAATATAACCCTGCTAAAGACCTTGAAGGTCAAACGGCTTTTGTAATTGCTACTATGCTTTGGTATATGGTGGAAGGTTTTACAAACCGGCAAGGCGATTTGTATTTTGATGAAAACAGGTTTATGCGCTACATGGTAAGCACAGGTAAAAGCTCAGATCAGGTTTTGATTTTCTATAAAAGCAAGTTCAGTGAAAAGTGGTGGATGGAAATTCCTCAGGCTGGAAACAGACAACATGATAAAAACAGAATGGTTCCTTGCAGCTATTTAGATTATCAGACAGCACTAAATGGAGAATTACCTGATAGATGGATGTTAATGCACGGAAAATTATTCTAAGAAATTAAAATGGAAGCCTGATAGTGAAAATTGAGCCTTTATTTACTTCGCTTTCAATCATAATATTGCCTCCAAGCATTTCAACATGCATTTTTACCAGATACAATCCAATCCCTTTCCCTTCTGTATTCCTGTGAAAGCGGGAATATAATGTGAATATTTTTTCCTGGTATTTGTTTAAATCTATTCCTATTAAAGAGAATAGTTGAAAAGAAAAGCAAATGGGAAATTCTGATAACAGTCAAAGCTTCATAGAGATCTTTTATTAAGAAGATTACATAATAAGGGGATGAGATTATTAAACAAAAAAGACAGAAGCTATTGATTGAATTAATTCTATAGAATAGCCCATTTAAATACTTATACGAAATTTTATTTGTTTTATAGGTACATAGTCAGCTATTACCATTCTCTTTATGAGGTTATCAAATATAGTTTGTTTGAATA
>JANYCH010000028.1 GCA_025360395.1 Cytophagales bacterium
GACCGGATGTCTCAAAGGATTTTAGGAATGGGTGATGTTGTGTCTTTGGTAGAAAGGGCCCAGCAGGCATTTGATGAGGATGAAGCCAAAAGATTAAACTTAAAATTAAGGAAGAACCAATTTGACTTTAATGATTTTCTGATTCAGCTACAGCAGATCAAGAAAATGGGTAATATAAAAGACATTATGGGCATGATTCCCGGAATGGGAAAAATGATGGATAAGGTAGAAGTGGATGAAAACGCTTTTCGTCCAATAGAAGCCATCATATTATCTATGACACCAAAAGAAAGAGCAAATCCGGATCTTATCAACGGCCTAAGAAAAAAACGGATTGCAGATGGAAGCGGTACCAATCTTCAGCAGGTAAACAATCTGATGAAGCAATTCGAAGACATGCGTAAAATGATGAAGATGATGAATAACAATCCAGGTAGAAAAATTCCGGGAATGGATGCTTTTTTAGGTAAGTAGATTAATTTTTATCATTTTTTTCAAGAGAGTGTCTTAATTTTTGAGGGGTTTCAAAAGATTTACTTACTTTTGAAGCCGTTAACCTATTAAAAAACCTTAACTAAATGTTTATGCAAAAAAAGCTATCAATAGTACCATTCATCGTATTGATTAGTGTTTCTCTTATTGCCTTATTCTTCCCAAATTTGCCCAATCCAACATTGATGGCAGAAAACCTCAAAAACATTAACAGTGGAGATACAGCCTGGATCATTACAGCTGCCGCCCTTGTTTTACTGATGACCCCCGGACTTGCCTACTTTTATGGAGGAATGGTAAATGCTAAGAATATAGTGTCTACCATGTTGCAAAGTGTTATATCCATGGCTGTTATCAGTGTCCTTTGGATCGTAATAGGGTTTAGTTTAGCCTTTGGTACAAGTCAAGGTGGATTTATCGGAGATCCTACTACCTTTTTCATGTTCAAAGGTGTATTAGAAGGTACTCCCTGGTCTTTAGCTCCAACCATTCCACTTTTGCTTTTCGCATTTTACCAGCTAAAATTTGCCATCATTACTCCTGCTTTAATTACCGGCGCGTTTGCAGAAAGGATAAGATTTACATCTTACATACTTTTTATATGCCTGTTTAGTCTATTTGTTTACGCTCCTTTAGCACATTGGACATGGCATCCGGACGGATTTCTATTTAAAATGGGTGTCCTTGACTTTGCTGGAGGAACTGTCGTTCACATGTCAGCAGGCTGGGCCGCTCTTGCTTCTGTATTCTATTTAAAAGGACGTTCGAATGTTGAACATAAACCAGCCAACATTCCATTTGTATTGTTAGGAACCGGACTGCTATGGTTTGGATGGTTCGGCTTTAATGCAGGTTCAGCACTTGGTGCGAACGGTCTTGCAGTGTCTGCTTTTGCCACAACCAATACAGCATCGGCAGCGGCAGCACTTGCCTGGGTATTTTTTGACAGCATAAAAGGTAAAAAACCATCAGCGCTCGGAGCTTGTATTGGCGCAGTGGTCGGATTAGTTGCCATTACCCCTGCAGCTGGCTTCGTTTCCATATCTCATTCCATGGTCATTGGTGTAATAGCGAGTTTGGTAAGCAATATAGTAGTTGATTGGAGAGCAAAGACAACTCTGGATGATACTTTAGATGTCTTTCCTTGTCATGGAGTGGGAGGAATAGTAGGGATGATTTTAACAGGTGTTTTTGCACATCAATCTATAAATGGTGCCAACACAACCGGCAATGGTTTGTTCTTTGGTGAAACGGCCCTTTTTATTGTACACATGAAAGCTTTACTGATTGTTTCCGCATTTGCATTTGGAGGATCTTTAATTCTATTAAAAATAACAGATTTGATTTCTCCTCTTCGGGTTTCTGAAGAAGAAGAAGCTTTAGGGTTGGATATTAGCCAGCACGGAGAGTCCATTTAAGAATACTAATCCTTTCCTTACAAAAAAGGGGCTGTCCAAAAAGGGCAGCCTCTTTTAATTTGAAGATGTTTTATAGATCAGACATGATTGATCTTTGAGAAGGTATGAAATGTCATTTTTGATCATCAAAATTAGCAAGTATAAGTTGAATAAATAAAAAGA
>JANYCH010000258.1 GCA_025360395.1 Cytophagales bacterium
CTTTCCACTTATAATAATACAGGTAATCATAACAGGCTTCCTTACTGGAAAACCGCTTCACAAATTCTAGTTCGTTCTCCCCTGCAAACTTTATAAAACCTTCCATAACCAACAAAATATTATTCTGTAATTTAATACTTTATAACCAAAAAGTAAATAATTGGGCTATTCTATAAATTTAAATAAAGTTAAGGAATGAAAAAGATAGTTGTGCTTTCCGGTGCAGGCATTAGTGCTGAAAGCGGGATCAAAACCTTCAGAGACTCGGATGGGCTTTGGGAGGGCCATGATGTGATGGAAGTAGCTACCCCCGAAGGCTGGAAAAAAAACCAGGCTTTGGTCCTTGATTTTTATAATCAAAGAAGGAAACAGGCTTTAAGTGTGAAACCAAATGCAGCACATTATGCCCTGGTGGAATTAGAAAAACATTACGATGTTACAGTCATCACTCAGAATGTTGACAATCTTCATGAGAAAGCAGGATCATCAAAAGTAATGCACCTTCACGGCGAACTATTCAAAACACGAAGTACTTTCGACGAAAGCCTCGTCTACGATATGAATGGTTGGGAACTAAAAAAAGGAGATAAATGTGAAAAAGGATCACAATTAAGGCCACATATTGTATGGTTTGGAGAAGAAGTGCCTATGATGGATGCTGCAACCAAAGAAGCAATGAAAGCTGATATTTTCATTGTCATCGGGACATCCTTAGTGGTATATCCTGCAGCAGGCCTGGTTGATTTTGCACCGGCAACCTCTAAAATATATGTTGTAGACCAAAACATGCCTTACATCTCTCCAAGACCAAATATGATCCTGATAGAAGAAAAAGCAACAATTGGAATGAAAAAGATACTGGAAGAATTAATTCTTGCAAGTTAAAATCTGTAAACGAGCACAACATCTTAAAGACACGGATGTGGATTTTGATTCGGATAAATGATTAATTTTATCAGTTAAAACAATAAAATAACTCTTTTGATCACAAACAAATCCTTCATCCTCTCAGTAGACACTTCAACTCAGGTTTGTTCAGTAGCTATCCATAACAATGGCATTTTAGTGGCAAACATTGAAACATATAAGGAAAATTCTCATTCTGAGAATCTTACCTCCATGATCGGGCAAGTTTGCCAGTTCACTGGAATACTAATTTCAGATATATCAGCATTTGCCTTGTCAAAAGGTCCTGGATCCTACACAGGTTTAAGGATTGGCTGCTCCGCTTTAAAAGGATTGTGTTTTGCTTTAGATAAACCATTAATTGCCATAAGTACTTTGCAGGTAATGGCAAATGGCCTGAAGCCAGTGGCTGAAAAAACAGATCTGATATGCCCAATGATTGATGCAAGGCGGATGGAAGTTTATCAGGGACTATTTACTAATTCAGGGGAGGTTTTTGAGATGGAAAAACCATTGATACTGGAAGAAAATAGCTATGCTGATCTATTAAAGAATAAAAGAATTCTTTTTGCAGGCAACGGATCTGATAAACTCAAGGCTTTGATTAACCATTCGAATGCAAGTTTTTTGGCTGGATATCATCCACTTGCCAGAAACATGGGGGATTTAGCTTACGAAGCTTTTCTTAAAAATGAATTTGTAGATGTAGCTTATTTTGAACCAGAATATCTGAAAGAGTTTTACACTTCAGCAAAGGTGATGGAATAGCCAATTTGACCTTTCTTACAACACAAAGCATTCTGGCTTTAGTATTCAGTATTTTATCCAACCATTCTTTTTTACTATTTTTAATTTTGTTATTCTATTTTTTTCTAAAAATTATCAATGCAAAACACTGCAAAAAGCCTTTTTGAAGAAGGGATCCTGGATGAAGGTACTTACAATAAAATAAGTGGATCAGAATCAAATCCGTTATTTTCCCTCTTCTGGGAACTCCGGACGCTGCTTTATCTGGGGGTGCTTCTCATAACAAGTGGTTTTGGAATTGTAGTTTACCAAAACATAGACACCATAGGCCACCAGGCCATTTTAGCTTTGATCGCTGTTCTTTGCGGCTGTTGCTTTTTTTACTGTTTTAAACAAGGTGAGCCTTATAAAAACGGAAAGGTAAAAAATGCCAGCACCTTCTTTGACTATATTTTATTAACCGGCTGTTTACTGTTCCTGACTTTTGAAGGATATATCCAGTTTCAATATCAGGTATTTGGTCTCAGATATGGATTGGCTGCTATCATCCCCACAGTAGTTTTCTTTTTCGTTTCTTACCGGTTCGATAATATTAGCATTCTCTCCATGGCCATCACCGGCCTGGCTGCCTGGGCGGGAATCACCATCACTCCTCTTCATCTGATTGAATCAAACGACTTTACTGGGCACAGCGTTATTTATACTGCAGAAGTATTAGGCATTGCCCTGAGCACAGCCGGATGGGTATTGATGCAAAAAGGTATCAAAAGCCACTTTTTTTATACCTATGTCAATTTTGCCACACACTTATTGTTTGTCAGCACTTTAGCAGGCTTGTTCCTTTCAGAAGGCGGGGAAAAGTTTTTATGGTTTGCCTGGATACTTGCACTGGCAGCAGCATGTGTAGTATTTGCAAAACAGGAAAAGAGCTTTTATTTTCTTTTGATAGCCCTCATTTACACGTATACTGGTCTCACACATGTATTTATGACATCCATCGATTGGGATAATGAGGCAGTTGTCTGGCTTGGAATGTGGTACTTTATGGCCTCTTGTGCCGGTATCATCTATTTCCTTGTGAATCACAAAAAAATAGTATCCAAACTTTTTAATCCAGGATCAGGTCCGGACACTTCCAATGATCATCTATAACAAAACCTGGCTTTATAATCTTGAGACAAGAAATAAGGCTAAAAACTGGAAATTCAACGGATTAATTTCCGAGAATGACCAAACCAGGATTTCCGACAGCAAACCTGTTGGCTTTTACATGCCCGGTTTTTGGATGGCATTGGGCCTGTTCTTTTTTACCACTATCCTCCTTTGCGCAAGCGGCGGTTTTCTTTCTCTTGTTGTTCTGGCAACAGACATCAATGAAGAATTTGCCTTTCAGATTGTAAACTTCATTTATAGCATAGCGTGCTTTCATTTTGCTGAGAAATACAAAAAAGACAAACATTACTTCAATGCAGGTACAGACAACGCGCTTGTCTGGGCAGGGACAGGATCGCTTATAGGAAATGTGTTCTGGATATTATTTGAAGCAGGAATTCACGATCAGACTGTTTGGATAGCAGGGCTTTTCCTTGCCTCATTTGCTTGCTTTATTGTTACACTGAGATATGCCGATGTCTTTGTTGCCTTGTCTTATTTTATCAGTGGATTGCTGGCTCTATTGTTCCTTTGTGGAAACATGGGAATCTGGGGCAAAGCCATCATTCCTTTTGCAGGATTTGTTTATTCAGCAGGAACATATATCATTTTAAAGTACCGTGTTTCAGCAGAAAATAAATTTTTCTACCACGATTGCATTGCTATTGCAGAAGCCGCAGCCTTGATATCGGCCTATATTTCAGTGAACTATTTTGTAGTCAGAGAACTGAGCATTGTCATGTTAGACCTTTATTTAAACGAAGGCCAGGATATTCCTTACGGCAACATTTTCCTATTGCTTACCATAGCCATTCCTCCCGCCTACATCTATTTAGGACTTAAAGACAAAAACAGGATCATGCTTAGGATTGGAATGCTCTTAGTCGGTGCTTCCCTATTCACAATCCGGTATTATCATTCTATTTTACCTCCGGAAGTTGCCATGATCATAGGTGGTGCCTTGTTAATCGGAATATCTTACTTCCTGTTGAAATTCTTAAAAACACCTCAATATGGCTTTTCTATAAAAGAAGAAAATGAAAGCGCAGGGTATAAAATTGCAGAAAGTCTTATTGTAGCAGAAACATTTTCACAGCAGCCTTCGGCAGAAAGTGGAAATAGATTTGGAGGAGGCTCCTTTGGTGGTGCTGGCGCTAACGAGAATTATTAATCAATGCCCTAACAATTCGACTGGAACAATCAGTTTGATTACTCAATAATCTGCAACCAGATACAACAACAAAACCCTCGAGTAGTGAAAATTAAAAGGAGTAAATAGTCACCCCTTAACAACAATATAAGTTATTACCTATCAATTGTTTATTGAGCAAAAAAGGAGATTTAAAAGCTTTTATAATTGCAGGATTTTGACTATTTTGTATCAAAATGTTGTAGAAATTACGAGCAAATGTTAGGCAAATCCCCTTCACAAACCACCCCTCAAACTGATCTTTTCAGGCCACTTTTAAGCTCTTTCATTGATTTTGACAATTCCCTTGTCAGGCTTACTTTCAGACTGGATTGGAACACCCTAGAAAGCTCTTTCGAGGGTTTTTATTCCAAAACAGGGACCCCTTCTAAACCTGTCCGCCTGATGGCAGGCCTGCTCATGCTCAAACAAATGTTCAACTATTCAGATGAGACATTGGTTGAGGTGTGGAAGCAAAATCCTTATTATCAGTATTTTACCGGGGAGTTATATTTTAACTGGGATCTGCCGTGCGATCCAAGTGACCTTGTCCATTTCAGGGACCGGATAGGACAGCAAGGAGTAGAAACTATTCTGGCCATGAGTGTTTCTTTGTTTACCGCCCAGGTTGCCAAGGCCAGCATTGTCAATGTGGACACAACAGTACAGGAAAAGAACATCACCTTTCCTACCGATACCAAGCTTGCAGTAAAGATCATCAACAAATGCAGGGCCATAGCAGCAGATGCCCAAATTGGGTTAAGGCAAAGCTATACAAGGACTGTAAAAGAGAATTTGATCAAGTGCAGGTTTGCACACCATCCCAAAAGGCAAAAGGAAGGAAGAAAGGCCATGAAAAAGATCAAAGGTATTGCAGGAAGGCTTGTGAGGGAACTGGAAAGGAACCTCACAGGTAGGCACAAAGAAGATTATATCCTTGATATTGAATTATTTAAAAAGGTATTAGCGCAGAAAAGGACCGATAAAGATAAAATATACAGCCTTCATGAACCTGAAGTTGCCTGTATAGCGAAAGGAAAAGCCCACAAGCAATATGAATTTGGTTCTAAAATAGGATTTGCCACACTGCCTGGAAGTAACCTCATAGTAGGAGTGGCACACTTCAAAGGCAATCCACATGATAGCAAAACATTAGAGGGCACGCTCGCATCTGCAAGAAAGACAACTCAAAAGGAACTGAAAGGCGCCGTGGTTGACAGGGGCTATAAGGGTGTAACGAAGGTAGGAGAAACAAATATCATAATACCTAACCCAAAGAAAGACAGTAAGTTGTCACCCAGAGAAAAAACCCTTAAAAGAAAACTTTGTAGGGGAAGGGCAGCCATTGAACCATTGATCAGCCACCTCAAACATGACCACAGGATGATGAAAAACTTCCTTAAAGGGGCAAAAGGAGATATACTAAATGCAATCATGGCAGCGGCAGCATTCAACTTGAG
>JANYCH010000268.1 GCA_025360395.1 Cytophagales bacterium
CAGGAAACGATAGCATAGCAACAGGAGATTTTGCTGGTCAAACAAAAGTTTCATTTTGGGGTACAATTTGGAATGGTAAACCCTATATGGTTAAGTATGAAATGCCAAAGATCTATAAAACCTGCAAGGGTACTGGGAAAATTGTATGTGGATCAGTTTATTCCGTTTTCAAAGGAGCTTATGAGAAACATGAAAATTATGGAGTGGATCCTATTTCTGGTTTAGGAAATAATTCATGTAATTGTAATACAGTCAATTATTTTTCTCAGTCAATTTTAGAAAATGGTAGTACTACCACTAAATTATTTAAGTATTAGCCTAACAGTTTCAATGGGGGAATTGCAGGGGAAGAGAAAAGGTTTATCAGTAATGTGAATTATCTGGTACAATATGTCTCTGTAAATGGGACTTGAATTCCTATTTTTAACTATGATACAAACATCATTCAAACAAACTAATCTGATTTTGAGTGAGAGCTGGTTTACCTGATGCAGATTTGGCTGGTTTTTTGGGTTTTGAAATAGGAACACTCCCTTTTTCTTTTTTTTACAGGAGGCAATATTAACTGACCTAAAAACCGCTGGATCGATTTATTTTCTTTTATAAAAATCCTTTGTGAAGAAAGTGCCACTTTTTCACAATTGATCTGGATTTTACGGCGGTTTTGAACTTGTTCGACCTGTATAAAATTTTTCTCGGTTAGAGAATCAATTGCACGTTGTTGTCTGTGCTTTTTTAATCCCGTTTCCTGCTCTACTCTGCTGATCTGAACGGGAATCTCCAGCTTTCTTACAA
Organism: Cytophagales bacterium; assembly: GCA_025360395.1. Taxonomy (GTDB): domain Bacteria; phylum Bacteroidota; class Bacteroidia; order Cytophagales; family UBA9547; genus UBA9547. Next base: position 796 of record JANYCH010000268.1, read on the forward strand.
AATGGAAGATAAGATATTCAAGGAAAATAACTTCTTCCAAAGAAATGAATTCGTAATTATACCTGCTTAAACGGTTGAAATTGAATGCGTTATTTCTTGCCATTTTTATATAGTCTATGCAAAAATAACCAGGGCGCTGTTGTCTTTTTCCACAAGATTATCCACAATTCTTGTTGATAACTTTTGAATTTCAGTATTAATTATCATCGAGGATATAAATATCTTTGATAAGTTTATCAACTTCGGCTGAGTCTGTGCCATCATAATACCCCCTGATAAACCCTTTATCGTCAATAAGTACAAATCTTTCTGTGTGGATAAAATCATCCTGATCCCCATCGCCTTTGTCATTTACAATGTGGTACTGATTTCTTGCCACTTCATAAAGCTGCTTTTTATCACCGGTTAAAAACAACCATTTGTTATGATCAGAAACACCATATTTCCGGGCGTATGCCATGAGCATTTCGGGTGTGTCTTCTTCGGGTTTAGATGTATGTGATAATAGAAGAAAGTTGGATTTATGAATAAATTCTTTATTTAACCTTTGCATTTGGGTTGCCATTTCTTTGCAAATCCCCGGGCATTGTGCAAAAAAATAATCGGCCACATAAATCTTACCCGCCACATTCTTCTCTGAAACGAGATCAGACTGCTGATTTGTAAAACTAAAACTGCTGATTTTCAAGTCAGGGGTTTCGCTTTTGGTCAGTTTGTTTGAATCAGGGTTGTAATGATAAAATGGAAGGGAGGCTTCTTTCGCAGGTTTTACTTCTTTGCTGAAAATATAAGCCAGTAAAATGATGACACATGACATAATAGATAGTAATACCAGATTTTTCTTGTTCATCATAATGGTCTGCAGGATCAAAAAAAATATCCTGACAAGTATAGAACATGCCAGGATATTTTAAATTCAAATTACTATTTATTTTTCAGGTCAAGAGCAAAATCCCTTGCAGTTTTAGCAGTCATTACATCCATAAAATTCAGGGCTCCGTTATGTGATTCTACTGAAGAATACCTGCCTGGAAAAATAATTTTCAACCTACTGATTACTTTTTCTTTTTTAAAAAGCACTATATAAAATAACCTATAAAAAATATGAGAAATCTAATTCTACTCTTTCTTTGTGTATTTACATTGTGCTTTAACAATTTGTTTGCCCAGCAATATCTTATGAACAAACCGGAAGGCTTCGGTTCAGGGACAACTGGAGGAGGAACCGCAACTCCTATTACAGTAACAACAGAAGCAGCACTAGAAGCAGCTTTAATATCTACAGGCCCAAAAGTAATTCTTGTTTCCGGAACCATTACTTTTTCAGGGTTGATGAGCTTGAAAGTAAATGACAAAACATTATTGGGACTTCCCGGAGCTAAACTTGTAAATAATGTTCAAACTAAGGCAGGTTCAGGAATCCTTTACCTGAAAGATGGTTCAAACAATGTGATTATAAGAAATTTAAAATTCGAAGGTCCGGGTGCTTATGATGTAGATGGTAATGATAATTTTTGTGCAGATGGTTGTACTGAGCTTTGGATTGACCATTGTGATTTTCAGGATGGAATGGATGGCAATATGGATTTAAAAGGAAATACGGATAATGCTACAATATCCTGGTGCAAATATGGTTACCTGAAACCTGCAAGGGCAGGAGGATCCGGAGGAGCAAATGACCACCGTTTTTCAGGCCTGGTTGGTTCAAGTGCCACAAATGCCCCAGCTGATGGACATTTTAGTATTACATTTCAAAATTGCTTCTGGTCTGAAGGTTGTAAGGAAAGAATGCCACGCGCCAGAAATGCAGAACTTCATATTTTGAATTGTTATTTTAACACAAGTGTTTCAAATGCTTTGGCAATAGGGCTTGGCGGCGGGGTAAATAATTCAACTTGTTATGTGGAGAATTCAGATTTTACCAATATTGACAATGCCTTTAAAAGCTATGTGAGTACGGATGGTGGTTCTATAGCTGCTACTTTTTCTAACTGTCTTCAGGGAGGTATAAATGTTGGAAGTGTTACCAAGCCATCTTATACAACTTCATCATTCCCTGTAGCCAATGTTGCAAGTGCCATATCAAACACGATATGTGGGGCTGGTGCTACACTTAAGGTTTCGCCCAGTGGTGCAATTTCATCAAATTGTACAATAACAGGTATTACTGAAGGTTATTCCTCTCATCTTACAATCCTGGTTTACCCAAACCCAAGTTCATCCTCATTTACGATTAAAAGCATGCAGGATATAAACCATTTAAATATCAATAACTTAAATGGTGAAAATATTTATTCAAAAGATAATATTCAGTCTGGAACAGAAATTCAGGCAGGAAGTTCTTTGGAAGCTGGGATTTACTTTATTAAAATTCAAAACAATTCAGGAAGTACAGAAATTGTCAAGTTTGTAAAAACCAAATAAAAATGAAGAGTGCTTTAATTTTAATGTTGTTTAATAAAATAATTTGGCCATAATTAGTTTAATTAAATGAAAGTCAGTAAGTTATCTTTCGTCCTACGAATCTTATGACCGAACCTTTACCATTATGGAACAAGCCTTCATTAAGCTCTATTTCTCTAATTCTGCTAACTGCCCAAAGTCATAATTTGGGAAATCTTCCTTTATTTCATCAATTGAAAATAGAGAAGCTATGTCCTTAGGACCACCAACTTTTTCATTTTTGGTTACATAATCCAAATGCTTCTTGCTGAATGCCTCAAAAATGATCACTCCCCCTATTTTCAAATACTTATCCAGTGTTTTGTGATAAAGCGATTTGATTATAGCGGGGAAATGAGCATAAATAAGTCCAATTGCATCAAACTGTTCGGATTTATAGTTTAGTTCCAGTAATTCGCCAACTTGATAATCTATATTTACCAAATTTGATTCTGCTAGTTGTAAAGCCTTTTTGTGCCCTTCAATGCTTATGTCAAAAGCTGAGACATACCAACCAAGTTTAGCTGCATATACTGCATTCCTACCTTCACCTTCCGCCGGAAAGATTGACCCAACATTTAATTTGTCTAATTGTTCCTTCAGATATTTATTTGGTTGTTCACCATAAGCGAATTTCTCACTTCTGTATCTGTCATCCCATCTATCACTCCAGGTTTTTTCCATTTTATTAATATTTCAGATAAAACCTTCTCTTTTTACGGGCAATGATTATTTCAAAATCACCTTCTTCAGAAACTGTTTCATATTTGTCGTTCACAAATGACAGGTCCTTTACATAAAGCGTAAAGCTCACAGTTTTGCTTTCTCCCGGCTGAAGGAATATTTTATTAAACCTCCTAAGCCTTTTAACTGGAGGAGTAATAGAAGCAACCAAATCCTGGGTGTAAAGTTCTACCACCTCATGGCCTGCCAGTTTGCCTGAATTGGTCACTTTTACAGAAACCTTTAAGCTATCGGAAACCGAAATAGTGTCTTGGCTGATCATGATGCTATCATAAGCGAAGGTGGTGTATGACAAGCCATGCCCGAATTGGTACTGTGGTTTGAACTCATATTTATATTCGTAAACCGGGTCCACAATTTCTATCGCTTCATCCAGCAATTTGTGATCGTAAGTGATCAAAGAACCATTGTATCTTGGGTAGGTATAAGGTAGCTTTCCGCCGGGATTGAATTTCCCAAACACCACATTATGCATTGCCTGTGCACCCTGCGGGCCCGGCCAGTAGCCTAATAATATGGCTTTGCATAGTGGTTCAATCTCCCTGATGATTCTCGGCCTTCCTTCAAGTAAAACCAAAATGATGGGTTTACCTGTTTTCGCCAATGCCTGTACAAGTTCTATTTGTCTTTTGTCCAGCTCAATGTCAGGCGTGTTTCCAGGTGTTTCCCATAAGCAGGCTCTCCGAGGCAAACTACAATGGCATCAGATTGCGAGGCAGATTTTACCAGAACATCTTTGTTGTAATCTGCTTTCCCATTGTAATCAAATGAAGGAACGAATTTTGCACCGGAAGCTGAAAATACATTAGCAATGGATTGAAGTCCAGTAGGATAGAGGCTGTCCCTGTTTCCCTGCCAGACATAAGACCAGGCTCCGTGCAAGGCAGTCACGGAATTAGCATTGGGACCCGTTATCATTATTCTTTTAGTGGCCGACAAGGGCAAAATGCTGTCATTTTTTTTCAGTAGGGTAATAGATTCCAGGGCTGCCTGTAAAGTTGTAGCCGTATATTCAGGTTTGCCAAAGTTGGTCAGGTTTTCCTTTTCCACATAAGGATTCTCAAACAGACCAAGGTCCTTTTTTAGTTGTAATATTCTGCGTACCGATTCATTGATCCTCGATTCACTTATCCTGCCTTCTTTTACCAAAGCTATCAGGTCATTGTAAAAGCCAAAGTCAAAGGGAACAATACACATGTCAATACCCGCATCCACTGCAAGGAACACTGCCTCTTTGTGTGTTTTGGCCACCCTGTGTCTTTCCTGAAGTTTGATAATGTCCTGCCAGTCGCTGATCACCACGCCTTTGAAGCCTAATTCTGTTCTTAAAACGTCAGTCAATAAATATTTACTTGCGTGAACCGGTGTCCCGTTGATTTCAGCAGAGTTCACCATCAGGGTTTTCGAACCAATGTTGACTGCATTTCTGAAAGTAGGAAGAAAATACTCTCTCAGCACAATTTCGGGAATGTAGGCCGGTGCCCGGTCCTTTCCGTTCAGGGGTAGAGAATAACCTACAAAATGCTTCATGCAGGAGGCCACTTTGTCGTTTTTCGATACATCACTTCCTTCAAATCTTTTGATGGCTTCGCCTCCCAACTGAGTTACCAGGTAAATATCTTCCCCAAATGTTTCTCCTAACCTCGACCATTGCTGGTTTCGGCCTACATCTAATACAGGAGAAAAATTATACCTGACTCCGGAGGCCCGTGTTTCTGCAGCTGTGATGGCGGCACATTTTTCCACGAGTTCAGGATTTCTCGTGGCACCCAAACCGATGTTATGCGGGAATATGGTCGCTCCATAAATGTAATTGGCCCCGTGAACCGCATCAACACAATATAAAAAAGGAATCTTATGACGGGTTTGTTCCATAGTGGTCTTCTGCAAAAGGTCCACCATTGTCCTCCATTCTTCAAGCGTATAAGCATGGTTTATCACGTTTTGGATAGAGCCAACATGATGCCTTACAATGACATACCGGATTTTGGCTGTATCAAGTTTTATTCTCCTGTTCTCTTCAGTAGCAATAGTAGCGAGAGTTAAATTGGTCATTTGCCCAACTTTTTCTTCAAGCGTTAAAGAAGAAATTATTTTTTCTATTTCATCACCAGAGTCTTTCCTTTGCTCAGCAGCTTTCTTCTCGCAGGAAAGTAAAATGCAGCTGATACTTATAGCTAAAAAATGGGATTTTCTTAAGTTCATTTGATTCGATTATTAGAGGGACATTAAAATAAAAGCCCTGAAATTCTCAGGGCCTGAATAAAAAATACTATTGTGACCAGGATGTCGGATGTCTGTCCCAGCGATGGTTTTTTAGTTCCTGTAATAATTTACTTTCTAAACGTTGGCCGTTGCTGACTCCAGTATTAGCCAGCACATTTCTTTCCTTTCTCATTCCGGGAATTGTGGTGCAAACAGTCGGGTTTTCAAGTATAAATTTGAGGGCTAGTTCTGCCATTGGCATTCCTTGGGGCAATATTTTTCTTAATTTCTCAGCGTGGTCGACACTTGAGTTTAAGTTTTCAGGAACGAAATATGAACCTCTCCAGTCACCAGCTTCAAATTTGGTGTCTTTAGTAAATGTTCCTGTTAAAGTACCTTCATCAAAAGGGACACGGGCAATCACAGCTATATCAAGTTCTTTGCAAAGAGGGAAAAGTTTATCTTCTGGAGACTGGTCGAATATATTGTAAATAACCTGTACAGAATCAATTAAACCAGTTCTCAATGTATTCAAGCAGTTTTCTGGTTCCCAGCGGTTTACGCTTATTCCAAATGCATCAACTTTGCCTTCTGAAATGAGGGTCTGAATTGTTTTCTGCCAGCTTTCATCATTTGCCCAGGCATCTTCCCAAACATGAAACTGCATGAGGTCTATTTTTTCAACCCCCAGATTTTTTAAACTCAGTTCTGTATATTCTATAATATGTGAAGGGGGAAAGCAATCTTCAAGCCTGTAACCTTTTTTTGAAGGCCATTTGAAGTTCTTAGGTGGGATTTTAGTGGCGGAGTATATTTTCTTTCCGGTGTGCCTTTTTACCAGTTTTCCAAGCAAATGCTCACTATGTCCGGATCCGTAACCCCAGGCCGTATCAAAAAAATTTACCCCTTTTTCAATGGCAACGTCTAAAGATTTTTCTGATTGGGAATCATTTGAACCGGACCAGCCACTTGCGCCTCACATTCCATACCCTATTTCACTAACTTGCCAGCCTTTCCGGCCAAATTTCCTGTATTCCATGATAACAAAATTCTATAGTTAGAACAGATGTAAAATTATCATTTTTAATGAACTGCAAAGCTTGTTTGTGGCCAATATTAAATTTTGATTATCATAAGGTTATTTCAATAATCCATTTTAAACATTCATTTATTATTTATTTACGGAATTAAATTTGGAATGGAAGTGTTACAATAATAGCTTTACCAGTTGTAAAGATTTTAAAATAAACATAAACACCATGGCACTAAGATTAGGAGATATTGCACCTGATTTCAAAGCAGAAAC
>JANYCH010000278.1 GCA_025360395.1 Cytophagales bacterium
CTGGGAAAACTTAATTCCCACCAAAGGATGCAAAAAATCCGAATTATTTTAGTTGATGATCATTATGTAGTACGCAGTGGTATCCGTGCTTTATTTGATGATGAAGAAGATATTGAAGTAATTGGAGAAGCTTCTAATGGGATTGAAGCTGTTGCTAAAGTGAAAGAATTAAACCCTGATATTGCTATTCTTGACATTTCTATGCCTCAAATGAATGGTCTGGAAGCAGCAGAAATAATCAATAAATTGTACAGTAACACAAAAACCCTTATCATGTCCATGCACGACAACAAGGATTATATCCTGAGGTCAATGGAAGTTGGAGCAGATGGTTATTTATTAAAAGATTCCTCAAAAGAAGAAATAGTAAAGGCTATAAAAGTCGTTGCTAAAGGGGAAAAATATTATAGCGGCTCTATTTCAGGAATTATTGTAAATGGTTACTTGAACGTGGTGGCCAATCCTGGCATGTCAGAATCAGACAGAAAAAAAACTAAAATTTCAAAACAGGAAAAAAGTATACTTGCACATCTCATACATGGAAGAAATAGCAGAGAAATTGCTGATAACCTTACCTTAAGTATAAGAACTGTAGATAACCACCGAGCCAGGATGATGAAAAAATTAGGTGTAAAAAATGCTGTTGAACTGGTAAAACTTGCAATAGAAGAAAAACTCCTAGAAGACTAATTATTGATATAAAGATAACAATAATGGCTCCTGCATTTCCCAATTAAGCACTTTTGAAGCAAGTTCACAATTTTCTACGAATAACTGGTAATTTCTGTCATCCTCACAAATTGATTTTATTAAAAAACTTAGCCCTTCGGTGCTTCTGTCAAATAATATTTTTCCAATATTATACTGTTCGACCAGAGATCGCATTTCTGGCAAATCAGAAACAATAACCGGGATCCTAGCATTAACATAATCAAATATTTTGTTAGGCAACGAATATCTATAATTGAGGCCCAAATCCTCTTCAAGACTTAAGCCAACCATGCCCTGGGTCGTTAACAATGGTAGTTCCTGAAACGATACTTTTCCTAGGACTCTTACATTGGTAATTGCTATGCACCTTTCTTTAATTATATTGAATATTAACCCTTCACCAATTATCCATAATTCGTAATCGGGAAGAAAAAGCATGGCATCTATCATAAGGTCTATGCCTCTGCCAATATTTATAGCACCCTGATAAATAATTATTTTTTGTTTGGGCTGCTTATTGATTGCATTGACTCTCAAGGGCATATTCCTGATTACGGAAACAGGAACTTTGTATTTTTTGCGATAAGCTTCTGCGATAAAATTTCCTACTGTACTCACATATTTTAATCGTGGAAAAAGCAATTCTTCCAACTTCAACCAAATCGTCCTTGAAAACTTTCTTTTTTGCAGTTCTGGAAGCTCAGTAAAATATTCATGAGAATCATACACTAGCTTCGTATTCTTTATTACTGAAACCAAATAACATGGGAAAATAGTATCTAAGTCGTTGGAGGTGATAATATTAGCCCTACTAAAAAGCAAATAAAAGAAAAATCTTAAGTTTACTTCTAAATAAAATAATTTTCCAAAATTGAATAAAAGTGGTAATCTTATACATTCGTAATCCCTTTCTGACAAGGGCAAAGAATCTCTTTTTTTAATCCCTAATAAAACAGGATTGAATCCATTGGCTAACAATGTTAAACATACTTTGTGTAACCGCTGATCTATTATTAGATCATTTGAAACGCAAAGGACTACTTTTCTCATTGCAATTGTTTTGAAAGTTCTGCCACTTTTGCTTTATAGGTCGACTGAAAATCAAATCCCGAAAAATTTTTACTTGAATTTAAAAAAGCCCTGGCTTTAATGAGATCATTTTCCTTTAAACTAATTTCAGCAAGATTAAGGCAAGCAAAAGGCCCATAGTAGACTTTTTGTTTGGGGCATGATTTTGCACAATCCTTGTAATAAGAAATTGCTTTATGACGGTTTCCTAATTCATATTCAACCTTGCCAAGCCTGTAAGACAATTCAGTCTTTTGAATCGCTATTACAGGCTTTATCAATAACAAAAACCTTTTGGCATCCACCCAATTGCCCGCATCAAATAATATCCTGGATTTCAAGGTAAGGAAGTCAGGGATAGCCTGAGAAGATAGTTTTTCTGAAGCCTTATCTGCGTAAATAGCATCATTTCCAATTTTCCGGATGCTACTCAAGTACCTCCTGGCTTGTAATGTATCTCCGTCTAAAGTATATAAGTAAGCCAGCTTTAAACTTCCATCTTTTTTAAAACTTTCAGATTTATTAATTTTATTAAACTTTTTAAAATAAAATATTGCAGTATCAATCTCAAGATTATTATAAGATATAAGCGCTTTTTGGTAAACAACCATAGGTAAAGAAGTATGTTTCATACTTTTCAAGATTATGGAAGCGTTGTGCGTGTTTTTGTTTTTCAAATAATAGAATGAGACAATAAATCTTACCAAATCATCATTTCCATGCATTTCCATAAGATAATCACAAGCCTTATTAATTGCATATCCTTCATTTTCTGTCTGAGGTTTACGCAATAACATCAGAGCATTTTTTTCCATTTCAATGAATTGATGACAATTTTTGCTGGAATTCACCATGCTTATTCCGGTTTGCTGAGAGGATCTCAAACCAACGGCATTCGCAATCCATTTATAGTTTTCAGGAATATCCGAAATAAAGGAATTGAATAATCCATAATATAACAAAGTGGGTTTGTGATGAGGATAAATCTGGAAATTTTCTTTTAACAAAATGTATGCTTGCCTCATTTCTAGTGCTGCAAATACTTTTTCATTATAAGTACTTCCCAGAAAAGCCCAATGGATTTTTATCAGTGCTTTAACAAATCTTTTCTCTTCGCATTCTCTAGAATTAGAAACTGTATCCAGCCATTTCAAGGCTAATCTTCGACCAAGCTGATATTTGCGTTTATCGCAGTTAATAAATGCCTCTAAGCAATATGAAAGGCTTTTAAGTTGAAAATTATATAGTTCCTCTCCTTTTAAAATCCTTATTGATTCTTTAAAATCCAGATTTAATATTAACTGGTAAGCTTTTGTCTGCTCCGACGTAAAATAACAAGAAGGGGGAAACGTCATTCCCGAAAAATGAATAAACAAAAAAAGGCAGGTAATACCTGCCTTTTTTTAAAATGAATACAACTTCAATTTTATTTTTTAGCAGTTACAGCCAATTCTACAACTGGGGAATCAACATCTGCCAAAACACGACCACAATGCTCACATACAATGATTTTCTTTT
>JANYCH010000280.1 GCA_025360395.1 Cytophagales bacterium
TAAAAGTCATCCTTTTTTTTAACTGCCGATGAATATGGCATGAACCATTCATCTACATTTTCAAGCAAAGCTTCTTCCGTTAAATCTGGTAAATCCAATTCGCTGTTCCAACTCTTCAGAGATATTACCCTGTTTTGAAACTGAAAACTTTCTTCAGACCTGTTTAATAATCCCAATCCTGACTTTTTAATTACTTCTATCAGAATTGTGTATTTTAAATCATCATTGTAATTATCCAGTGAAGCCGTTTTAACAATAATGTCATTTAACCTGGTTTCAATTTGTGCTACAAGATTACCTTTTTGATAATCCCAGGAAACAGTTTCTTTCCTGACCATCAAATCGGTAAAATCATCCGGGCAAAAAGGAGCTGCCAGAAAAATCCTTCCTTCAGAATGACCTGCATCAAGATGTGCAATGGCCAGCCATTTTTCTCTGTCTAAGGCATCATGCTGTGATTGAAGTTTTACAGCCTTTCCGCTAGCCAATCGATATCTTTGCAGATCGTTATCCTTTTGTTTAGCAATTCTTTCAGGATAAGCAGCTGCCAGCAGATAACCAACCTTATTATGTTCAAAGGAGGCATTATCAACATCCGTTTTAAATATCCTTCGCCAGTTTGCAGCCAGTCTTTCAATTCTCTCTAAGGCGTTCCTGTCAGCATTGATGTATTCCTTTTTCCTCCATTTCCGGAGGGCTTCCAATCTTAAATTTAAATCTGCGCTCTGTTCATTAGGCAAAGGATCCTTTTCTTCCAGAAGTGCTGCTATATCACATGCAAGGTGAATCAGGCCAGACTCTTTACCTTTCAGCAGCAAATGAGCTAACCTGGGATGGGTTGGTAAAGCGGCCATGGATTTGCCTTTGGCAGTTATTTTGTATTGACTATCCAAAGCCTGCAGTTTAATTAAAAGATCTCTCGCCTGTGTAACGGCTCCCACCGGAGGTATCGTGAGCCAGGTTAAAGTTGAAAGATCTGATATTCCCCACTGAGCAAGCTCCAGTAGCATTGGGGCTAAATCTGCTTCAGCAATCTCAGGTTTCCTGAAAGGATCAAGTTGGTATTGAGTCCCTTTACTCCATAAACGATAGCTAATCCCGGGCCCTAACCTTCCTGCTCTTCCTGCTCTCTGATCGGCAGCATCCTGTGTTACTTTTATTGTTTCCAGCTTGCTAAGGCCGGACTTAGTGTCAAATACCGGAACTCTGGATAAACCGCTGTCAATGACTATTTTAATTCCCTGAATAGTGAGAGAGGTTTCCGCTATGGAAGTTGACAATACTATCTTTCTAAACCCTTCAGGATGAGGCAAAATGGCTGATTGCTGTTGTTGAAATGATAAGTCGCCATACAAAGGACAAATCGCAATGTTGGGTTGTAACTGTTCAATAAGTATTTCTTTCACTTTTTCTATTTCACCTCTGCCTGGCAAAAACACCAAAATATCTCCTTCCTGTTCTTTTAAGGCAAGTTTGATGGCGGATGAAATACGGTTTGGCAATGGAGTCGATGGATCATTACCCAGGTAAAGAGTTTTAATAGGAAACTGTCTGCCCGAACTGGTCACGACCGGTGCATTTCCCAGCAACAGAGAAAGGGCCTCTCCGTCTATTGTGGCGGACATAATAAGGATCCTTAAATCCGGCCTTAAAATGTTTTGAATGTCAAGGCAAAGAGCAAGAGCCAGGTCTGCATGAAGACTGCGTTCATGAAATTCGTCGAAAATAATAAGTCTTATTCCATCCAGGGTGCTGTCTTGCTGAAGCCTTTTAGTTAACATTCCTTCTGTAAGGACCTCAAGCTTGGTTTTTGGACCGGTTTTACTTTCAAACCTTATCCTATAACCAATAGTTTCTCCCAGTTCTTCAGATAACAGGCTGGCCATTCTTCCAGCGACTGATTTAGCTGCTAACCTCCTAGGCTCTAACATCAGCACCTTTTTGTTATCAAGCCAGGTTTCATGGAGCAATTCTATTGGCAGAACAGTACTCTTTCCAGCGCCCGGAGGTGCCTGAAGGATCAGAATATTGTGTGTATTTAGTTTATCCTTTACTTCCTGGAGTACTTCATGAATAGGTAAAAGATCTGTCACGGCTTACTTTTTAATGAAAATTATTTCCCCAGCTGAGATTGTAAATTCTGGTTTGTTGTTCCATTCCTGGATGGACTTTACACTTACGTTATAAATATCTGCGATTCTGTAAAGTGTTTCTCCCGGGCTTACTACATGAGCCAGGTACCCGTCTTTTTTTTCCACAACCAGTTTTTTGATGGTAAGGACCTGTGACATTTTTAAACCAGTTGAATCTATTTTGTTCCATGCTTTAAGGCTATCTGGTTTGGTATTATACAACCTGGCTATGGAATAGAGATTTTCTTTCTGTTGCACAACATGAATTGAATCTTTGTAATAAACTCTTGGCAGGTCACTTAGGGGTTGTTGTTTTTGAGGAGTGAGTTTAGGCCCCTCTGGTTCCGGTTTTGTAACCTGGGTGACTGGTGAAGGTGAAGGATTGGTTGGTTTAATTACTGATTGTCTGTGAGTTATGTAAACTGAATCTTTGCCCTCAGGAATTGATGTTTTATCTGTTTTGATCAGAACAGGTTTTGGCAAAATGGAAACTGTATCTTTAGGTAAGGGAGTTACCGGTTTATAAACCTCTTTTGGCTTTGGTAGAGGAGCAACTTTAGGTTCAGGCTTGAGCTTGACAATTTTGACAGGAATGTTTTCAGGTCTTTTGCTTTTAAGCCAGAGTTCCCGCCCCGCCTGCAAAGGCTCGCCTTTATTCATTCTATTTTTCTTGATGATACTGTTAATCGTAATTCCATAAAGCTGCGAAACATCCCTTAACGATTCTCCGGTATTTACCGTATGGAAGGCTTCTGTTGCTTTATTTCGTTTAGACTCGATGTAGTAATATTCGTTGGGAGAAATTTCATCGAAAACCCTCAGGTCATTGTATTTGAGAAACCTGGCTCTTGAAATTCCTGATTGAATAGCCAGTTTATTAATATCATCTCCTGGTTTTGCTTTTATAGCTTCCAAACCGTTTCTTAGAACAAATACGGGTTTTTCACCAGGATACATTTCCTGTGCTTTAGAACTAATGTCCTTTGGTTCAGGTAAAGGTTTTATATCCAGTTTTGAAGGTGACTTTACATTAGAAGCCGTGATGACTGAAGGTACAGTCCCGATTTTCTGAGCTACCGCATCCTTTTCTAAATAGGAAGCTGGAACAGTGATGAGGTAGTTCTTATCTTCCGGAACGGATGAACTGTTTAACCATTTATTATATTCTCTTAACTTTAGTTCATCTACCTGTAACTCCTGGGCCAGGTTTTCCCAT
>JANYCH010000303.1 GCA_025360395.1 Cytophagales bacterium
TTAGTAAACAATGCCGGCATCAGGAAAGATACTTTGATGATGTGGCTTGAACCTGCTGATTGGAACAGCGTACTTAATTCCAGCTTAAATGGATTTTACAATGTCACCAAGCAGGTTTTAAACGGCATGCTTGTAAAAAGATATGGAAGAGTTGTAAACATTGTTTCTTTATCAGGATTAAAAGGACTTCCCGGTCAGGTTAACTATTCTGCAGCAAAGGCTGGTGTTATTGGTGCTACCAAAGCACTGGCACAAGAAGTGGGCAGAAGGGGCATTACCGTAAATGCAATTGCACCAGGTTTTATCCGTACAGATATGACCCAGGACATAAGTGAGAAAGACATGAAAGGCATGATACCCGCGAACCGGTTTGGAGAACCACAAGAGGTAGCTGAATTAGTTGGATTTCTTGCATCAGATAAAGCTGGTTATATAACTGCTGAAGTAATATCGATTAACGGAGGCTTATACTCTTAATATCATGAACAGAGTAGTAATAACAGGTCTCGGAATCTATTCCTGCATAGGTTTAAATAAAGAGGAAGTAAGAGACTCACTTTATCAGGGTAAATCGGGGATAATTTATGATGAACCGCGGAAAGCTTTAGGCTTTAGGTCGGCTCTAACAGGAATGGTAGATGCACCCCAACTAAAAGGCAAAATAGATCGCAGGATGCGTGTTGGTATGGCCCAGGAAGTGGAATACGCTTATGTTTCTACTCTTGAAGCACTTGCCCAGGCAGGGATTACTGAGGATTTCTTTGCTAATAATGAAGTCGGCATCCTGTTCGGTAACGACAGTTCTGCCAAGGCTGTAATTGAGGCCCATGAAATGGCACGCGCTAAAGTAGATAATACATTAATTGGTTCAGGTTCTATATTCCAGTCAATGAATTCGACTGTTACCATGAACCTGGCTACTATATTTAAATTAAAAGGAATAAACATGACCATTTCTGCGGCCTGCGCAAGCGGTTCACATGCAATAGGTTTAGGATATTTATTTATTAAGAATGGCTGGCAGGACTGTGTTGTTTGCGGAGGCGCACAGGAAATCAACCAGTTTGTTATGGGAAGTTTTGATGGCCTAAGTGCTTTCTCTTTAAGGGAATATGACCCTGCAAGAGCTTCCCGACCGTTTGACAGGGACCGAGATGGACTAGTACCCAGTGGTGGCGCTGCAACCGTGATCCTGGAAAGCTTGGAATCAGCACAAAAAAGAGGAGCAAATATCCTGGGAGAAATTATCGGATACGGATTTTCTTCAAACGGTGACCATATTATTCAGCCAAATGTGGAAGGTCCGGCCAGGTCTTTGAAATTAGCACTTAAAAATGCAGGCGTTAAAGCTTCAGATATTGATTATATTAATGCTCATGCGACCTCCACTCCTGTTGGGGATGCGTGTGAAGCACAAGCAATAGATGAAGTTTTTGGTGATTACCGTCCATTGGTAAGTTCAACTAAATCGATGACTGGTCACGAGTGCTGGATGGCTGGTGCAAGCGAGGTTGTATATTCAACTATTATGATGAACAATTCTTTTGTGGCTCCAAATATAAATTTTGAGAGCCCGGACGAACACTCAGCAAAAATCAACATTGCTGCAAAAACTGTTGATAAAAATATAGACACATTACTTTCCAATTCATTTGGATTTGGTGGCACTAATTCCTCTATTATAATTAAGAAATACAAATAAAAATATCATGAGTAACGAAGAAATCATAACCAAAATCAATGGTTTTCTGGTAGAGGAATTTGAAGTAGAAGCTGACAAAATCTTACCTGATGCAGTTTTGAAAGATGTGCTTGAATTAGATAGCCTTGACTATGTAGATTTAGTTGTGGTGATTGAAAGTAATTTCGGTTTTAAAGTAAAAGGTGAAGATTTTATTGGAGTAAACACCTTTCAAGACTTCTATAATTACATCATTTCAAAAGTAAACGAAGTAAAACAACCTGCCTGATGGCAAAATGGGACGGCAAATCCCATGCTGGTTTGCTAGGATACAAAATATTTGTGCTTTTACTTAAATATGCCGGCCTTTTACCGGCTTATTTTGTTCTGCTCTTTGTTTCCTTGTACTACTTTCTTTTTTCCAGAAATTCCTCCAGACATATTTATCGTTATTTCAGGGATCATTTGGGCTTTAATTCCCTCAAATCTATTTTAAGCCTTTATCAGAATTATTTTATTTTTGGTCAGACCCTGGTAGACCGTGTTGCTGTAATTGCTGGGCTAAGCAAAAAATTCTCTTATGATTTTGATGGGGAAGAATATCTACACCAGATGGTGAAAGAAAATAAAGGAGGTATTTTAATAAGTGGGCATGTTGGTAACTGGGAAATAGCAGGGCATTTATTATACAGAATACATGCTAAAATCCATGTGGTAATGCATGTTGCTGAGCATGAAAAGATTAAATCTTACCTTGAAGGTGTAAAAGGTGGGAATAACATGAATGTCATAGTTTTGAAAGACGATTTCTCACACATTTATGAAATTTCAATCGCTTTGGCAAAAGGGGAAATAATCTGTATGCATGGAGATAGGTATATGCCTTGGTCAAAAAAACTTTCTACAGAATTTTTAGGTAAGCCTGCACAATTTCCCGAAGGTCCCTTTGCCTTAGCAGTAAGCATGAAAGTGCCTGTCAGTTATGTATTTGCGATGAAATCGTCTTTAACACATTACAAATTTTCGGCAACAAATCCCATAATATATTCAGCTTCAAAAGCAGTATCCAAACAAAACCTTGTTATACAGGCGCTGAATGAATTTAAAAATGAAATGGAAAGAAAAATAAAACACTATCCTATTCAATGGTTTAATTATTATGATTTTTGGATATTAAATTAATAGTAGAGCCCAGATAATTGCGTTTATCTAAAATCTTCGTAACTTTCTTTGGTTAACACAATTTCGGCATGGAAGAGTTTTTATCATTTAAAGGTCAAAATGAGATTGAGTTTTTAAAGCAATTTCATGACAGGGACACTTGTTTATCATATTTAGCACACCACAAATGGGCCACTGGGTTTGAATGTCCCAAATGTAAATGTACCAAGGAAGACAATTGTAACATTGCCCACCACAAGCGATGCAGCGGTTGCC
>JANYCH010000307.1 GCA_025360395.1 Cytophagales bacterium
GACATGGGTTATTTCAATCTTTCTTTTTGTAGCGCCTGGTATATCCTTATATGTAAGGAAATAGTGGCGAAGTCTTTCTATCATAGAAGATGGAATATCCTCAATATCTTTCCACATTGAAAAGGCTTCATCACCTTCTAAAATGGCTACGATTTTGTCATCAGCTTCACCTTTGTCAATCATTCTAAACCCTCCAATAGGTATAGCTTTTAGCAGGATGTTGCCATGAGTGATGTTCCGTTCAGTAAGTACGCAAATGTCTAAAGGATCCCCATCTCCAATAATACCTGTTCTTCCAGATTTCTCCATACAATATTCTGCTATTTTAGTATCGCAAAAAGTTTGAGGAACGAAACCGTACAAGGCAGGGAAGACATTAGAATATTTCTGAGGGCGGTCTAATTTTAAAAAACCTGAATCTTTGTCGATCTCATATTTACACGAATCATAAGGAGTCATTTCAATTAGACTGGTAACTACCTCAGGGGCATTTGGGCCAATTGCAATTCCATGCCACGGATGTGACATATACCTGTAATTCAATAAATGCCACAAAGGATCTTTATACTCGCTATTCATATAGTTTACTTATTTAACACTTCCAAAAACTTTTTGTAATACGTCGGTAACCCTCGCTGCAGGATTTTCTCTGATTTTCTTTTCTTCCTGCGCAACAACAATAAATAATCCAGCCAAGGCTTTATTTGTTGTATATTTAACCAAATCTGTTTCAACCGGGGTAATAAATGGTATTCTATTATAAATAGTTGTGATTTCTGTCCATTTGGATGTCGCCAAGGAACTGTTCAGCGTGGACTTAATGGTTGGGGAAAAAGTTGAAAACAATGCATCATTTGTTTTGGACTGCAAATATGTTGTCGCTGCAGAATTATTGCCAGTAAGTATATTTTTTGCATCAGTAATTGACATTTGAGTGATGGCATTTACAAAGATTGGTTCTGCATCTTTAGCTGCCTGTTCTGCAGCCCTATTTAATGTAGTTTCAAACTCATCAATTTTTGCTCCGAAACCTAATTCTCTCATTTTTGTAGAAACCTGGGAAACTTCCGGTGGAAAAGGAATCCTTATCAAACCGTTTTTATTAAATCCATCCAGGCTACTGAGCTGGCCAGCTGCATTTTTTGCGCCTATACTAAGAGCCTGTTTCAATCCGTTCGCTATTTCAGATTCCGATAAAGGATTTACTCCGGAAATGGTTTGGGTTGGCTTTAATATTGTTGATGTTGTTTTTGAAGTAGTTGTTTTTTTCTTTTTTTGAGCAAACAAAGTAAGATGAGCTCCTATTAATAGTATCGCAAGAAAATATTTCATTTTAACAATAAGTTTTTGCAAATATAGCAGGAAAAACCTGATGGCATAAAACACCAATTAGTGATCTGGATTTTTGATTATCAACTATCATATAGATTATTGATATTTAAATTATCAATAGTAGTTTGGCTTAAAATTAGAATATGTACAGCATTAACCAGGAGAAGTATTTAAGTGAATTGTTTGAATTTTTGAAGATACCTTCCACTTCAGCGAAGGCTGAAAACAAGAATGATTGCAGAAATGCCGCCAACTGGTTAAAGGACCAACTGTTAATTGCAGGTATAAACTCGGTAGAGATAAAAGAAACTGCTGGTAATCCCATTGTATTTGGAGAACATATAATAGATAACTCTTTCCCTACTGTTTTAATTTACGGACATTATGATGTTCAACCAGCAGATCCATTGGATTTATGGTTATCTCCGCCATTTGAACCTATTATCAAAAATGAGAAGATTTATGCAAGAGGTGCGTGTGATGATAAAGGACAGGTTTATATGCATGTGAAGGCTCTACAGGAACTTATAAACGAGAAAAAACTTAAATGCAATGTTAAATTCATAATAGAAGGGGAAGAAGAAATAGGCTCGAATAACCTTGATCTTTTTGTAATGGAGAATAAGGATTTATTAAAAGCAGATGTGATTATGATCTCTGATACAGGATTAATTTCCAATGATTGTCCGTCGATAGATATTGGGGTACGAGGTTTATCCTACCTTGAAGTTGAGGTTACAGGCCCTAATCGTGATCTTCATTCAGGATTATATGGAGGTGCAGTGCCGAACCCTATCAATGTTCTTTGTGAAATGATAGCGAAATTACATGATAGCCAAAATAAGATAACTATACCGGGTTTTTATGACGATGTTCAGCAACTTTCTTCTGATCAAAGAAACGAAATAAAGAGGATACCCTTTGATATTGAAGAATATAAGCATGCTCTTGATTTAAATGATGTTATGGGGGAAGATGGTTTTTCAACTATTGAACGAACCTCAATAAGACCTACATTAGATGTTAATGGAATTTGGGGTGGATATACAGGTGAAGGTGCAAAGACAGTGATTGCGTCTAAGGCTTCTGCTAAAATATCAATGCGTTTAGTGCCCAATCAGAAACCAGAAAAAATTACAGCATTGTTTACTGAATATTTTACAAAAATAGCACCCGCAAGTGTAACAGTTAAGGTAACTCCACATCATGGAGGGTTGCCAGTTGTAGTGTCAACGGAAACAGTTGCATATAAGGCTGCCTCAAAAGCTTTTGAGAAATGTTGGAACAAGACACCCATACCAGTAAGATCGGGAGGAAGCATACCTATAGTCGC
>JANYCH010000313.1 GCA_025360395.1 Cytophagales bacterium
GAAATATGAGCGTTGTCGTAAAGGCAGGACCAAATCTAAATGGAAGATACTGTACAACGGCCCATATTACTACAACTTCATTGAATGGTTTTGGAGCCGTATCCAACGAGTATCCAAATAATCAAACTGCTGTTATGGAAAGGAATTGCGTTGACATTGTGAAACGTGCATTACAAATTACGAAAACAGCAGATAGGAAAGTTTATAATCAGGGTCAAACCGCTACCTATAAAGTCAAATTTGAAAACTCATCAAGTGCAGGATGGATCAATGGCGGAAGGCCAGGGGTAAATTTGGCTTTTGCACAGGCCATAACTTCACCTCCTAATCAAAACGCATTAAAAGTACGGCTTTACAATGATGCGGAGGAAGCCTATATCGATTATGGAAATTACCGGATTTCTTATTATATGAATGATCCGAGTATAACTTGTTATGCGGGAGTAAATAATGGCTGCCCCGTAGGTTGGGGACTTCAAACCACCATTAAAGAAGGAGTAGACCCAACTAAAATAGTTTTGTTCCAGGAGAACATAGTACCTGGATCAGATGCCGATGGAGCCTGGAACCAGCGTTTTGTTATTCAGTTCTCCCCTCAGTTAGCCACAACAACTCAGCACTTATCAAACAATTATGGTTTAGCAAACCGGATACATGAAGGAGGTACGGAACCTTTGAGGGCCGTATTTTTATTAAATACCCCTGGTTATGCACCAAGAGACTGGACCAAAGACTGGTCATACGATACTCAGTCGGACGCTGATGATGGCTTATTTTACCCAATCGGAGATAATTACACAAATCCGGATCCTACAAAACCTGGAAAACCAGTTACAACCTGGCACCAAAGTGCGTGTACAACTTCATCTCATATACTAAAAAATGTTTTGGTTGAGGAGTGGGATGGGTATACCTGGAGAAGAGTTTTGGGAAATGGCCCGGTCCCCGGAAGAGATGTTCAAACAGTTACAATATCTGATACACTTCCAGCTGGTGTTACATTTAAAGGATTTAAACGTCAGAATCCTTTAGGAATAAATGCGGTTCTTTCCACTTCAGGAGGAAAATCAATTATCACATGGACAATTCCAAAACTACAGGTGAACCAGAAAGATTCCATTGTTTATGATGTGACTGTAAATAACATCACTTGTCCTGGAGCAGATCAAACCATCATCAACAAAGCATGGATTAAAGGTGCTACCGAATCTGCAATAAATGATCCGGATACGATGACAGTTACTTGCAGTCCGGTAACAGTTTGTCCAGCAGCAACCGGCATGACCAAAACTTCAGACAAAACTACTTACACTTTAGGTCAAACCGTTCAGTATTCTATTGGATATAAGCAAACAACAGGAAGTATTGCAAGCCCAATTTTAAGCACATCAGCAGCTGACTGGACTGCTCAAAATGGCAATAAATCAAATGCTGCTTTTGGAGTGAATGGAATCAGCATCGGACAAATAAATTCCGGCGACCTTGTGCTAACCCATGATTATTCTTATGGCACTAATACAATAGGAAATGGCATAGAAGGAACTTTACAATTAAACGGCTATACAAGTACTGCTCTTGTTGTCCGTCATGGAGGAAGTTCTTATGGAAATGGAGTCTTTATTGTGATAAAACCTGATAATCCTCAAATGCTTATAACTGTTTTTAATGGAACAACACCAGTTGGCTCAGGTACAGCGCCTTATCTTACTCCACCCTCAATTGATTTCAGGATAAAACTCACAGGGAACAAGCTTGATTTATGGTTAAATCCTAATGCAGCTAACTTTGGTTCTTTGCCTAATGTTTCAGTAACCGGTATTACCTTTCAGGCTGGTTTTGCAGGTATTGCACGTGGCAACACGATGGGAAATACCAGCGGTACAAGTGTTCTGTCTTCCTGGACCTCACATTTAGATGCAGCATTCAATGTTACGGTGACCGATCCTGTTCCTGCCGGAATTATTACACCATCAGCTATTTCAGGAACGGGTATCAATATGGCCGGGACCATTACCTGGAATTTAGCTTCAGGCAAAACGCCTCTGCTTTACAATGCGCAACAAACCCTCAACTGGAGTGGAGTATATAATAAATGTGCGAAAATTACCAATGTTGCCTATGTTAACACCCTGGGAATAACCGGAAACCAATATGGAGTTTGCTACGACATTAATTGCGGAACAATCACCTGTTCCGCCCCAACCAGTGTTTCGATTAGCGGAACGAGTCAAATAGAGGCAGGTAAAAGCACGACTCTTACTGCAAACCCAACACCTACCTCGCCCGGATTCAATTATAACTGGTATAAACTTCCAAATGCCATAACACCTCTTACAGGGTCTGGGTTAGATAAAACAACTTTGTCAGTTTCTGATACCGGGAGATATATTGTGAGGGTAATAAGTGCTACTGACGCAACCTGTTTTAAAGAATCTCCGGTTACAGTAGTTTCATATTTATGCGAAAAGCCGGTAATTAAACTCTTCCTGGATGGCAAGGCATTGGTTTCGCCTTACAATATTTCGCTATGCAATGGCAAGAGTGCAACTCTTTACATAGTTCCTCAAAAATATACGTTTGAATATGACATCCGCAAACCTGATAAAACCCTTTTAAACAGTGTTTCATTTCCCGCTGGAGATTCTGCCAAAGTAGTATTGACACCTGATTATCCCGGGGTTTTCTATTTGAACATTTACTCAGACCCTCAGGATAATGGTAAGAAATTTTGCTGGACTAACGCAGATTCGCTGGCAAATCCGTTAAACATCACCGTCTCTCCGGTGGCAGCTATTATCAATTCAGCACCGTATACTTATTGCGCCGGCTCCCCCGGAATTACTTTAACAGCTCAAAATGCAGGTCAGGGTTCTACATATCAGTGGTTAAGGAATGGTTTGCCGCAAGGTCAGCCTTCATCAAGCAATATCAGGCCTAATACCTTATCAGGAAACTGGTCAGTAATGGTTACCACTTCAACTGGTTGTACTACCACTTCAAATCCGGAAATACCTGTTACACAATCAAATCCCGCTTTTAACATAAACAGGACTACTTCTGATACGCTTTTATGTGCGGGGGAGGTATTAAATTTATTCAACCAGCAAAATGTAAGCGTAACCTGGACATTACCAAATAATGCAAGCAAAACAGGGGTAAGCTTTACTGATAATTCCCCGGTGGGAGGTTATTATAAAGCGATTTATACAATAGGTGGTTGTACAGTCAAAGATTCGGTCTTGGTTAAAATAAGTCCATTGCCTAAAGCGAAAATAAATTACAGCAGCCTTTCCTATTGCGGTATCAATGGTGTGAGCCTCTTGGCATCTCCTTCCGGACCAGGGATTACTTACCAGTGGACCAAAGATGGCCAGGCATTCTCAACGTCCAATCCGCTTGCCAATGCTTTGGCAGGATCATACACTGTAAAAATTGATTCAGGAGGTTGTTCCAGTCCCGTATCAAACCCAGTTACTGTTATACAAACAAGCAGTGTGGCAGCTTCTGTGCTCCTGAGCGGGCCCAAAACGATCTGTGAAAATACACAATCCGATTATCAGGCTTCGCCTGCAACCGGCGGAACTTATGAGTGGTATGTCAATTCATTAAAACAATCATCCACATCGCCTGCCTTTTCTTCTTCAACTTTACAAAACAATGATAAGGTAAAGGTCATTTTCACTTCTTCTGAGACATGCGCCAATCCTAAAACTGCAATAGATTCTTTGATTATAACTGTTCAGCCAGCTGTAAGCCCGTCCATTACCATTGCTGCAGATCAAACCACAATATGCAAAGATGAGAAAGTGACGTTCTCTGTTACAAATGAAAGTGGTGGAGGTACCAGCCCATATTATCAATGGCAAAAGAATGGAATAGATGTGAACCCAGATCAAAATATCAACTCTTTTTCAACCACCAACCTTATTAACAATGATTCTGTCAGTGTTGTACTGAACAGTACTTCTGCCTGTAGCTCACCAAAAGATGCAGCTTCTAATAAAATAAGGATCTCCGTTATTGATAAACCTGTAGCCAAAATAACCAATACCATTTTCGATTATTGTGAAAATGAACCAGGCATAAAATTGCTGGCTGAACAGGCCCGAAGTGAAACCAAATACGAATGGTTCAAAAACGGGGTTTCGACAGGCAAAAAAGCAGTACTTGATTCTGCAAAAGCAGGAACATATAAATTGAATGTCAGCATTGGTTCTTGCACTAACACTTCAGATTCTGTGGTTGTAAAAGGAATTTTATTACCTGAAGCCAGGATAAGCCCTGCTAACCCAACATATTGTCCGGGCGGAAATGGAATTAGTTTACATGCTGCTGTATCAGGTGGAAATTCAACCTATGAGTGGTTCAAAGACGATATTTCACAGGGAAGTGCAAGCAACGCAGATTCTATCGCTAATGCTGTGGCAGGAAAATATAAAGTAAAAGTGACCAGCTTTGGTTGTTCCAAATTATCAGATTCTGTCATGGTCAAAGAATCTGACAATATATCTGTTACCATAACTGGTGATACTATATTATGCGAAAATGCGGTTCTAACCTTAACAACAGAAACCAAATTGGTTGTTAATTGGAGCCTGAACGGGCAATTTATAAAATCAGCTGACACATTAAAGGTAAACAATCCAGCAGGTGGGATTTATAAAGCCTCCTTTCAAAATGGAAATACTTGT
This sequence comes from Cytophagales bacterium, assembly GCA_025360395.1. Lineage (GTDB taxonomy): Bacteria > Bacteroidota > Bacteroidia > Cytophagales > UBA9547 > UBA9547. The sequence continues at coordinate 4,692 of JANYCH010000313.1, forward strand.
AAAGGTGAAGATTCTGTTTTGGTCAAAATCAAGTTAATTGCAAACTCCACACCTTCTGTTTCCATCTCAAGAGAACAGCCTAGTGTAAGAAATTGTGAAGGTGAGCAGACCATCATCTCATTAAGTGATAGTTCGCATGCAGGCAAAGGCCCGACTTTCCAGTGGTATGTAAATGGATCCCCTAAAACCGGGGAAACCGCAAGCAGCCTAAGCCTTCAAAACTGGACAAATAATACAATAATCGAGTTGCAAATGACGAGGATCGATGGTTGCGTTGCTGCGGGAAAAAATCCGGCAATAAGCAAAAAGGTAACTTTGAATGGCAACCCAAGTGCAACAATTAATCTTCAGATTACCGGCATTACCGATAATACTACAAATGGATTTCTTTGTCCCGGAGATATTGCCAAACTGACAGTTAAAACCAATATCCAGGATCCCAACCTGACGTATTTCTGGAGAAATAAATCCGGATCTTCCTTCGCGGATCCCGCATTCAGCCATCCTGTGACAGAAACATTTACAGATAGTATATCAGTCACCATTCCGGGTTGTTTTATAGGAACCACCAGTGCCACAGCCGCAAGGGTTATTCAAATAGCACAACCAGATACTGTTAAAATCAATAACAATGTGAATGGAAATTACACTGCCTCAATTTGTGCTGGAGATACTGTATTGTTTACCGCAACTGGTTCAAAGAATGTTCAAACCTTTACCTGGTATAAAAACAACCAGCCTATTTCAGCGCAAGGAAATGTTGCTCAGCTCACGGGTCTAAATAATTTAGACAAAATAACAGTCGAAGGAGTGTCCAATTTAAGTTGTTCGGTCAAAGCAAAGGATTCTACCTTACTAAAAGTGGATACCAAGCCTTTGGCTGGTTTTGAAAATGGAACTGGCCCATTAAATATTTGTCAGGGCGAAGTTGTGAAATTGATTTCTGTTGAAAAAAATACAGCGTATCAGTATTCATGGAAGAAAGACCTAGCCTTGAAAGATTCTGTTTCAAGCACATTTAGTGTTTCAGAATCTGGCAAATATATGCTCACAACTACTAACGGGAGCTGTTCCGTTTCTTCCTCAATTCAAGTACAACAAAAGGGCATTTCTGTAAAAGTTATTGCTGACCAGGTGGAATTTGTTCCCGGAGAAGTAGTGCAGTTAAAATCTTTGGTGAACCAGGCAGATAACCAGTCTTTGAGCTATAGCTGGGCACCTAAAGAAATAATGCTGAGAAAAATTCTCAAAACACAGGATCAATGCCAACAAAAACCGGCTTTGTAAAAGTGACAGTTCAAAATGCCTCCGGCTGTATTGCCAGGGACAGTATAGAACTTAGAAAGAAAGACAAGTTGTTTATTCCTAATGCCTTAATACCCGGTACAAACGACCAGAATGCATTTTGGGGTATAAAGGGAACAGAAAGTTATCCGAACCTTGATGTAAAAGTATTCAATAGATGGGGCACCCTGGTGCATGAACAAATTGGCTACACAAAACCCTGGGATGGCACAATCAATGGGAAAGACCTTCCAACAGGAACATATTATTATGTTATAAAGGACAATTCTTTTGAGAAGCCTTTTGTAGGTGACCTAACCATTGTAAGGTAAAATTAAAGCCCTGCATTCCGGAGAATACAGGGCTTTTTTGAATCAAGATTTTTCTTCTCTGATTTTTCTTGCCCTCTGTTAAGAATTAGTTTTTTTACAATTAACTATTAAGTTTTAAAGTGGAATTATATATCCTTTATTATTACTGTAAGATATATAAACATAAATTAGTTTTGCATGTGTAATATTTTACTTTATTTATAAATAAAATTAGTTTAAATGTAATGGTTAACCTGATATTTTAACCCTTAGATGGTATTTAATTTCCCAGCTTTGCAAACAATGCGATTTGTAAAAGTGACTTTTCAAAATGTATATTATTGATTTCCTGTTACTTACAAAAGGTTAAATATTTACTCAAACCGAACCTTGGGGGCATGTAATATTTTAATTGAATTTCGCAGTTCTTTTTGTTTATTGACCAGTTTATTTTGGTTTTTTAAATACTTATTCCATTAATAAATTTCACTTTATACATATTTTCTTATGTGCCTTTAAGGTGAACTCTTAATGGTAGCTTTCAAAATGTTCCTCTACTTTTGAAATGGATGAATACGCTTAAATCATTTTTTATATTTTTCTTGCTAATACAGGTTCATGCTGCATCCTGTCAGACAATTTCCCATATTCAGCAAATACCCATTCATTTTAATCCTGGTTTTGCAGGTGATTCAAGCAAAGGAAGGGTAGGATTATTGGTATCTAACTTTGGAAAATATGAATCTCAATCAATGAGAGAAAACAAATGGTATGAAACACAGACAGTTACTCTCGCCTATGATAATGTTTACAAAAATGTTGGATATGGAGTCGAATTGATAGGAACTAAAAAGGCATATCAGAATTTTCCTGTTGACAATTATAAAAGAGCTAAATTCTGTTTAGCCCCGAAGTTTGATAGATATCGTAAAGCTGGTCAAAAAAGGTTTCAATTATCACCAGCCATAGGATTTACTTATTTGAATACAAGTAGTAATGCCGCATTGATTTCAACTTACTTTCAAAACGGATATGTATTTTATAACACTTCCTATCAAAATGGCCCTCTTTTATGGCCTACCGTAAGCAAACAGCTTAACCTGGGATTTCTTTATAAAAGTAATAGGAACAACGTAGGTTTAGGAATTGACTATAGGAGCAACTCTATAGAACAGAGAAACAATTCTAGGGAAGTTCTTTATAATTATTATCCGGATGATACTTCTGAAACTTATAAAAAAGGTCGGGATG
>JANYCH010000332.1 GCA_025360395.1 Cytophagales bacterium
CCTCCTTTTACATCAAGAGAAAATGCAAATCCCTTACCTGCTGTGTGCAATCCTCTTGTTGCTCCGTTATATCCGTTTATAACACCATCTATATATCTTTTAACACCATTAAAGCCTCTGTCATGGGCCCACATAAAATAGCCATCAAAATAAGTTTTGTCACCCATCAATACTGCCCCCAATAAATAATAGGCATCTTCCTCAACACATTTACAAGTGGCAGGTGCGGTTGGATAAAGATATTGAACACCTGAAACTATCGTGTTTGGATAAGAACTGGTGTTATTGCATACTAACTGCCAGGCCTCCTTAGTCCTCTGCTCCATCTCAGCATGAGTAAACCCAGGCGCATTATGACTGGCCAATGTTTGCCTGTCTGGACCATAATCTAAAAACTGAGGAAATGGAAAATTGGGATTTCCAGAATTGATATTAGGTGTAACCTGAGAAAATGAAACTGTAGAAACTAAAATTAAAAGCAACCAAAACTTATAAATCAAAACTCTCATGCGACCCCGGTAAGATGTATACTTCTTCTTTGTAAAGTTATATATACTTTTTGACTGAAGAATGTAATTGACAGTAGTAGTATATTAAAAAGATTAATTCTAAAAGTACTTATCTTTTGAAGGGCCAGTTGGTTAGCAGCTAAAACGGCGCAAGGCAATGGTTTTTTGAACAGACTACCAATTTAAGGAAGTCATCATTTGAATGGATGTCTTCCTTAATGCAAATTATTGCAGACAGTGCAAATTGAATTGATTTGTCAGGTGACAGATCATTAATTTAATATGCTACATATGTACCCAACCCTGGGCCTTCAGATCCACAACATGCTCATTTCTGGTCATCAGTTTTTTCCCATTGCCAGGTTCTGTCATGTAGCCAATTGTAGAAATTTCCGGATGGTTTTTTATCTTTTCAAAATCTGACTGCTGTATAGTGAAAAGCAATTCATAATCTTCACCGCCATTTAAAGCAGCAGTCGTAGGGTCCAGTTTCAATTCAAATAGTGCCTGTTCGGTCCGGGAATCTACAGGGATTTTATCTTCAAAAACAGCACAACCCAAATTTGAAGCTTTGCAAAGATGAAAAAGCTCCGATGCCAATCCATCTGAAATATCAATCATTGAAGTGGGCCTTATTCCCATCTCTTTCAGTTCATGAACTATATCAGATTTGGCATTGGGTTTCAGCAACCTTTCTACAATGTATTCATATTCATCTAGTTCCGGCTGCATTTCCGGGTTTGACAGAAAAACCTGCTTTTCCCTTTCCATAATCTGAAGTCCTGCATAAGCACCGCCTAAATCGCCGGTAACACAAATAATATCGTTTGCTTTAGAACCGGTTCTATAAACAACTTCTTCTTTTTTCGCAGTTCCGATAACGGTAACCGAAATTACAAGTCCCACTTTCGAGGAGGTTGTATCCCCTCCGATCAAATCAACCTGGAAATCTTCACAGGCAGACCGGATTCCTGCATAAAGCGATTCTACATTTTCTACAGAAAAAACATTGCTCACAGCCAAACCAACCAGCACCTGTTTGGCAGTACCAAACATCGCTGCGATGTCAGATACGTTCACCGCAATGGCCTTATAACCGAGGTGTTTTAACGGTGTATAATGAAGATCAAAATGAATACCTTCAAGCAACATATCTTTACTTATAAGTGTCACATTTCCATCACCTTTATCAATTACGGCCGCATCGTCCCCAATTCCTTTTAACGTTTCCTGATGATAGATCTGAACATCCTTAGCCAGGTGGGAAATAAGGCCGAATTCTCCTAATTGTTTGAGTTCCATTTCTTTAGTATTGAGTATTTCGTACTTAGTATTGAGATTAGTAAAAGCCAGTTTAAAGATTTAACTTTTTTTCAGACCTGATGAAGTTCAACTTTGAATTAAAAGTTCCGGCAATCTGGGCCGACCTTTTCTTTGCATCTTCCGCCACCGTACCTTCAAATAATTCATCGACAGTTGAATGAAAGAGGTAAAGCCACCTGGCAAAATGATTTTCTTCGATCCCTAAATTTATATGTTTTAAAAAAGGCTGACCGGTATAAGTATTTTGATCCAGCAATATGCTTTGCCAGAATTTGTACATCGTATTCAGGTGAGTTGGCCAGCGATCCTGGATTACATCATTAAATATAGGGCCTAACAATTCATCTTCTTGAACCCGGCCATAAAATGTATTCACTAGCAATTCGACATCCTCCAATTTATTTATGTCTTGCTTCATAACAGCCCCCGCTATGTTTTCTGAGATCCAAACCTAGTCCTTTTTCCAATATTCTGATTAATTTGCGCGTCTTTTTAAAACACTTACTATGAAAATATTGGTTATTCCCGGCGACGGGATTGGTCAGGAAGTTACAACCTGGGGAAGAAAAGTTATTGAAAAAGTCGCTTTAAAATTCGGTCATACAGTATCTTTTGAAGAAGCCCTGATGGGACATGTGGCAATTGAAGCTACAGGAAATCCTCTTCCAGACGAAACTCTTGCAAAAGCCCATAAATCAGATGCCATTCTTTTCGGAGCAATTGGACATATAAAATATGATAACGACCCAACGGCGAAAGTGCGGCCCGAACAAGGCTTGCTGAAAATCAGGAAAGAGCTGGGATTGTATGCAAACCTTCGCCCAATTAAACTTTTCGATGAGCTTTTAGGCGCATCAAGCATAAAACCAGAAATACTGAAAGGCGCAGATATACTATTTTTCAGGGAATTAACCGGAGATGTTTACTTTGGAGAAAAGAAAAGAAGTGAAGACCGCAAAACAGCCTCAGACCTCATGGTTTATCACCAATATGAAGTGGAAAGGATTGCCGAAAAAGCATTTAAGGCAGCCCAATCCAGAAGCAAAAGATTATGTTCCGTTGACAAGGCCAATGTATTGGAAAGCAGCAGGTTGTGGAGGGAAACAGTCCAGGAAATCTCAAAAAAATATCCTGATGTAACAACCGAACACATGTTCATAGACAACGCCGCCATGCAGCTGATAAAAGACCCTAAAAAATTTGATGTTGTATTGACTGCGAATCTTTTCGGAGATATTTTAACAGACGAAGCATCTCAGATTGCCGGAAGCATGGGCATGCTGGCATCTGCCTCAATTGGCGACAAAGTTGGTTTGTATGAGCCTATTCACGGTTCAGCACATGATATTGCCGGAAAAGGAATTGCCAATCCGCTGGCATCTATACTTTCGGTGGCTTTGATGTTTGAAATTTCTTTCGGTTTAAAGAAAGAAGC